>JABFGF010000004.1:300000-474715 GCA_013112635.1 Calditrichota bacterium
AGAAGAACATGAAGTTGTACCTCGCGGTAGGCAGGGTTATAATGATGCTGATGCCCGTACCAATCATTAAGCGAAATATGCATTTCAACTGCACCATGAAAAAGTACGCCGTTAAGCTCAAACCGGGCACCCTGATAATCCGGGCCTTCATGTTCATTTAATCTCCCGGATGAAATTATTTTTAAGGTACTCTGCCCCCAACTAAGAATCTGATCTGTAGCGGCGTAGTACTCCCAAAACCTGTATAGATTGGTTTCTTGCATTTAAGGTTTTCCATTAATAAATTCCAATCGTTACAATAAATCACATTTGGAATATAACACATGGAATACAAAACTTCAAACGAAATAAATAAAGCAAAAGAAATTTCAGACCGGATTGATTTTATCCGTCGCCAAAACAATTTAACCCAGGAACAACTGGCGGTGGAACTGAATATCAGCCAACCGGCAGTTAGTAAATATCTAAAAGAACGCATTCCGCCGTCAGATGTATTATTAAAACTGGCCAGATTGGGTCAAACAACCATCGAATGGATTTTAAGTGGGGAAAAAAGATATTTCTATGAAGATCAAGCCAGCCGGGTAAAGGATAATGAAGATACTTATTCGGTGGATACGGATATAATTCTTGCCAGGAAAATTGCATTACTGCCAACTGAAGCAAAAAAAACAATCAGTGATATGATTGATTTGCTGTTAAGTTATTGCAGGTAACGCCGGGCTGACACAAAATGCTCAACATAGTAGGTTGCAGTTAAATTATCAATAACTACACCGCGAGAGCTTGAGGCATGAATAAAGCGGTTCTGCCCGATGTAAATTCCAACATGATCCACACCGCGCCCGCGAATGTTTTTAAAAAACAACAGATCCCCGCATTTAAGCCAGTTACCTCTTACAAAAGTACCGGAACCATACATGGCCTCAGTTGTGCGGGATAATTTATAGTTAAATACCTGAAGATAAATCTGTTGTACAAACCCGGAACAATCAACACCGTTTTTTGTATTTCCACCATATAAATATGGCGTACCCATCCAGGGCTTAGATGCAGAAACTATATTATGACAAGGCCGGTTTTCATCTGAAGTTTTAAATCGGGAAGAGCGGTCAATTATTGAAACGCATGAACTGATCAAAAAAGCAAGTAATAAAAGGGGCAAATAGTTGAAATATTTCTTGCTGCAGATTATGGATTGCAAATCCGAGAATATCTTTTTCAACTTATTTATGACCTTATTTGTAATTATCTAATATTCTCTTTTTTGAATATAATCGCTTAACTCAAGCATTATTTTTTTATGATCGGATTCCGGGAAATGCGATAAGCACTGATATGCTTTTTCAAAATAATCATTGGTCAAATTATTTATTTCATCCAAAACACCTTCGCTGTGAAGCGCCTTTCGGTAGGCTCCCAAGTCCAGTTTATTAAAAGCATCTGCTCCAAGTTTTTGACGCAGTTTAATACTCAAAATGGTCTGCTTGTGCATTTCAAAATCCGAACCCACTTTTTTGCCCAGCTGTGATTGGTCTGCAACAATATCTAAAATATCATCCTGAAGCTGAAAACCCATGCCAAGGTTGTGGCCAAAATCGTAAAGCAGTTTTTCCTTTTCTTTATCAGCACCGGCTACCATCGCGCCCAATTGGCAGGACATCCGGATCAAAGCCGCGGTTTTTCGTTCAATCATATCCAAATATTGTATATCCGTAATAGAGCTGTTTTCTTCAAACATTTTATCCAACCCCTGGCCTTCACAGATAATAATCATTGCTTCTGTAAAACGGTCTGCCAAATCGGCCCTGTTTTTTACCGGGCTTTGCAAAAGTTTCTGAAATGCAAAACCAAGCAGTCCGTCTCCGGAAAGAATGGCTGTATTGACATCCCATTTTATGTGAACCGTTTCTTTGCCACGCCGTGTTTCATCCTGGTCCATTATATCATCATGAACTAATGTAAAATTATGCAGCAACTCCACAGCAGCGGCGGCATATGATGCGGATTTTGTATCTCCACCGGCAATGCCACAACTGAGCATAACCATCAAAGGTCGTATTTTTTTTCCGGATAATTCCAGAACATAATAAATCGGATCATAAAAAAGAGGTACATCCTGGTAAGTTGTAAGGCTGTTCATTTCCTGATCAATAAGCTGTAGATAGGGAGATAGTTTTTCTTGTAATGGCATATTATTTTATCAAAGTTTTGGGTTTGTATTTCTGCGATTTTGTAGGTTGAAAAGAATCGGAAAGAAAGCAGAATTCTATAATCCTTTACGCGTTTTACTTCCTACTTCTTAAATCTTACTTCTTATTTTCATTTCTAACCTTCGCAAAGGATATCATAAATATCATCTTTGTTGGGGGCCTCTAATAATCTCTGGCGTACATCATCGTTTTTAAGAAAACGAGAGATACTGGCTAACGCCTGAATATGCGGACCAGATGTATCGCGTGGTGACATAACCAGGAAAATAAAATGAGCCGGTTTTCCATCCAGGGACTCAAACTCAATACCTTCACGATGAAACCCAAAAGCAATAATCAGCTTGTCAACAGAATCACTTTTGGCATGTGGTACCGCCAGTCCATTTTCCATTCCGGTACTTAAATGTTTTTCCCGTGTTAAAATATCCTTCAAAGCATCTTCACGGCTTTTAACAAGCTCTTTTTCATGCAATACATCCAGCAATTCATTAATAGCATGTTTTTTATTTGAGCTTTTTAAAGGTGCGACGATTACATCTGGTGTTAAAATTTCTGATAATTTCATCAATCCTCCATGTATTTTGGAATTTAGCTAAATGCCTTTTTGATGTCAAAATAATGATTCTGTTTTTAAAATTCATTTAGCCAATATTTTTGGCTTGTAAATAATCTGTAATTAGATTACGAAAAAATTGGAGACGAAAGATGCAGCTAAACGATTTACTAAAAAAAGAAAATATCAAAATCCCCCTGGAAGCGAGAGAGCGTGATTTCGCAATAAAAGAGCTTATTGGGCTGATGGATGGACAGATAAATGATAGTGAGTTGGCTTTTAATGCTGTATTGGAACGAGAAAAAATAATGACTACAGGGGTCGGCAACGGTATCGCCATCCCACATTGTAAACATCAATCTTGCCCGGATTTTACAGTTGCGCTGGGCGTTGCAGAAACAGAGATTGATTTCGCTTCAATCGATAATAAAAAGGTAAAATTGGTGTTTGTACTTCTCGGCCCTGAAAACAGCCCGGCAATTCATATTAAATTATTAAGCCGCATATCCCGGTTAATGAGCAACGAGCAGATTCGTGACCAATTATTATCCTGTGCTACTGCTGAAGAGGCTTTCCAACTTATCAAATCTGAAGAAGAAAATTTCCCGGAAATTGAATAAAAATTTTGCCTCTCTGCTTTGCTGAATAAAGTGGGAATTAGAATGTAGGAAGCAGGAAACTCTTAACGGGAAATCTTAAACAATCATTTTGACAACATAGCAAAAATGCAAAACGACGAGAAACTAGGCAGTTATAAAATAAGCGGGAAAATTGGTGAAGGCGGTATGGCCGAAATTTACAAAGCCTACCAGCCAGCACTTAAACGCCATGTGGTCATCAAAAAATTAAAAGACCCCAACCGCGAAATTATTGCCCGTTTTAAAAAAGAAGCTTTGCTCAGCGCATCTTTTAGCCAGGAAAACGTGGTTGCCATATATGATTTTTTGTATATGAACCGTGCCTACTACCTGGTAATGGAATATGTTGATGGTGAAGACCTGAGAGCGCTTATAGACTGCTCTGCACCCATGTCAACCAGCCTTGCCGCTATGATAATCCTGGAGCTTGCACATGGCCTGGAATATACGCACAACCAAAGTATAATCCACCGCGATATTAAACCCAGCAACGTACTGATCTCCAAAGAAGGTAATGTAAAACTAATTGATTTTGGCGTGGCGAAAGATGATACAAATGTCCGCTTGACAATGACCGGCCTGATTGTCGGGACTCCTTCATACATGTCACCGGAGCAGGCACATGGCGATCCGCTTGGGCCGCAAAGCGATTTATATGCTTTGGGGATTTTACTCTATGAAATGCTGACCGGCATAAAACCTTTTTACGGGCAGAATAATACGGAGATTTTAGCAAAAGTGGTCCGCAGCAAATACACTCCTCCGCATCGTATCAACCCAGAAATATCTCTGCGCTTAAGACGTGTAATAAAAAAACTGCTCAAAAAAGATATGCGCTCCCGTTATAAAAATGCCGCTGCCTTAATCCATGATTTGGAAAAATGTGTCTCCTGGCAGACACGAAGTCGCAAGAAAGAGTTGTTTGCACGGGTTTTAGACAACATGGATAAAACGGCAATAACCCATTCCGACGATACCTTAAAAGCAGCTATTCTGGAAAACACATCTTCCTGGGGTTGGAATGCTTTGCGTTACAGCCTTGTTGCAGCTTTGCTGATTAGCGGATGGGCAATATTTAAGCAATTCAGCAAAAAAGAGTTGGGTTATATAAAAGTTGAAAATCCTGTTAAGAAAATGGAATTGGTTATTGACAATAAAAAGGTTAAACCGGTTTTAAGCAGAAGTGCCCTGCTCGGGCCCTTTCTAAAAGGCGGCCATTATCTGCAGGCCAGCGACCCTGCCAGCAACTCAACCTTTGTGGCCAAAACCACAGTAAATGCAAACGACACAACCTTGATTAAAGTTGAACTCCCAAAAAACCATACTTTGGCTTTGCTAAATATTTCCATTGAACCTACAATTGCTGAATTACTCATCGATGGATTTGTTGCGAGCCCGGATGAAAACAACACGATTCAGTTAAAAGCAGGCTGGCATGAAATAGAAATAAGAAAAACGGGGTATGAACCCATAAAAGATAAACGCTTTTTCCGCGCCGCCGAAACCTACATTATGGAATATAAGCTTACCAAAAAGTAAAACACATGGCTCTACACTTTCTTTTTTATCTTGCCTTATATTTTTGTAATTTTCCCGCTTTAAAAAACCAATAATTCTAATCATGGCAAAGAGAACAATCAAAGCATTCTCTGCTAACTCTGCGCCCTCTGTGGTAAATAAAAATACTCTGAAAGAAGGAAAAGTATTGAACCCAATAAGACGCATAAAAGGCACACAGGATATTCTGCCAGATGAATCTCCAAAATGGGCGGCATTGGAGCAAACCATCCGCCAACAAATGGAATTGTTTAATTATAAAGAAATCCGTACACCCGTTTTTGAACTGACCGATCTTTTTGCACGTGGCATTGGTGAGCTGACAGATATCGTCTCCAAGGAGATGTACACCTTTCAGGACCGTTCTAAAAAGAGCATAACCCTCAAGCCGGAAATGACAGCGCCGGTTATACGCGCCTATATTGAAAACAATCTTCAAGCCAAAGCGCAGATTAATAAGCTTTTTTACATAGCCTCACTGTTTCGCCAGGAAAATCCACAAGCCGGACGGCTAAGACAGTTTAACCAATTTGGCGCGGAATTTATCGGGAACGGTGGCCCGGAAGCTGATGCTGAGACAATCAGTTTGGCACTTGGCATTTTTAAAGCAATTGGTCTTCAAGGACTGGAACTGCGCATAAATTCTGTCGGCGATGCAGAATCCCGGGAACCGTACAAAAAGATCTTGCAGGATTTTCTGCGCAACGAAATTTCTGAACCTTCAGAAGAACTGTCAAAAAGAATTGAAAATAATCCTCTGCGTGTTTTGGATAGTAAAGATCCAAGCTTGCAGGAAATTATCGGCCGGGCCCCAAAATTAATTGATCACCTAAATGAAGCTTCTTCACAACATTATCAAACGGTAAAAAATATTTTAGGCGCCCAGGATATCACTTTTGTGGAAGATACAACCCTTGTCCGCGGACTCGATTATTATACGCATACGGTTTATGAAATTACCAGCTCCGGAATTGGCGCACAAAATGCAATTTGTGGTGGCGGCCGTTATGATTTATTGGGTCAGGAGATTTCCGGTAAACCTGTACCTGCAGTTGGATTTGCTGCCGGAATAGAACGAATTTTGATGGTTCTGGAAAGCCAGCAAAAAGATATTGCCAAACCAAAAGGACTGGATATTTTTATTGTCGCACTTGGCGGGGAAGCAGTTGCCAAATCACAAAATTGGTTAAAGAAATTACGAGAAACCGGTTATTCAACAGATACCGATTTTTTAAAGCGCAGTATGAAAGCACAGTTCCGGGAAGCTAACCGGCAACAGGCACAATTTGTATTAATCCTTGGCGAAAATGAATTACAGAAAAATATTTTTTCCGTTAAAAATATGGAATCCGGTGAGCAGCAAGATGTAGCAGTTGATGAAGTGCTTGCTTTTTTAGAAAACAATTTAGCGAAATAAGTTTAAAAACTATTTATCGCTGAGATCGCAAAGTACACAGAGAAGAATTAATAGTATTTTTATGTTCCCACTCGTGTAAACCGTGATATTCGTGGACAAAAATTAAACTGTAAAAGGATCATCAAAAGCATTTTTATATTTGATCGAAATATGTTGAAACCCTTATCAAAAAATAGAATAAAATTTTATCAAAAACTGAATCAGAAGAAATTCCGTGATAAAGAGAATCTGTATATAATAAGCGGTCTGCGCGGTGTTCAGTCTGCTTTGGAGAACGATGCCGGTTGCGCATTTGAAATAATTATTGAGGACGGGAAAGAAAATCTTCTGGAGAAAATTGGTATCAATCAGCATAAAAATGCCACCACAGTTTCAGCAAAAGATTTTAAACTTTTAAATGATGAAATAAATCCGCAGGGTATTTGCCTTATAGCAAAAAAAACGGCAACAGCTTTTAACGTCGATTTGATTCAACCGGGGCAAATTATTTTTCTCGATCGGATTAGCGATCCGGGTAATCTGGGTACAATTTTAAGAAGCGCTGCCTGGTTTGGAATTAAGACCATTTTGCTTAGTGCAAACTCAGCAGATCCATTTCAACCAAAAGTAGTTCGTTCTTCTGCAGGGGCAATTAACTCTGTCAGTATTTTTGAGAATGTTACCAGCCTTGAAATTTCGCAAATCAAATCCCAAAAAGATTACAAAATATTTGGGACCGATGTAGTTAATGGACGTAGTTTGGCCGCCACTACATTTAGTGAAAAAACGCTTTTTTTGTTTGGCAGCGAGGCCCATGGCCTGGATAATGAATACAAAAATTTATGTGATGAAAACACCTTAATTCCTAAAACAGGAACAGGGGAATCTTTGAATTTGGCTAATGCGGCATCGATTGTTATGTACCAGGCCAGTTTAAATAAATAAACAGAAGCTGTCTCTGATAGCGATCTCACAATAATAATATTCTAAAAGGAAAAACAATGCTTGTTGTAATGAAAAACAATGCGGAAGAAAAAGACATTGCCGCGGTTGTAGAAGCTATTGAAGCACTTGGTTTTAAAGCCCGGCCGATCCCGGGAAGTAACCGCACCGCCATTGGTACAATTGGTAATACCGGGCAGGTTGATGATACATCGATCCGCGGGCTTGATGGCATAAAAGAAATTGTGCATATCACTAAACCATATAAACTGGCCAGCCGTGATTTCCACCCGGCAGATACAATTGTGCGCATTGCCGATTCTACATTTGGCGCCAATGATTTTACGATTATTGCAGGTCCTTGCTCAATTGAATCTGAGGAACAAATCAATAAATCAGCAGAGTTCCTTTCGTCAAAGGGAGTTAAGATTTTACGTGGCGGTGCTTTTAAACCACGCACCAGCCCATATGCCTTTCAGGGCTTGGGAGTTGAGGGATTGAAAATGCTGGCAGAAGCCGGGCACAAAAATGGAATGCGGGTAATCAGTGAAGCAATTGATATCGTATCACTTGAAGATGTAGTTGAGCATAGCGATATTATCCAGATTGGAGCAAGGAATATGCAAAATTTCCCTTTGCTGAAAGCCGCCGGAAAAGCCAGTAAGCCAATCTTGCTAAAACGAGGACTCTCAGCCACATTGGATGAAATGTTACTATCTGCAGAATATATTTTAAATGAAGGCAATCAGAATATCATAATGTGTGAACGCGGCGTACGTACGTTTGATAACCATTCACGCAACACGCTGGATATAACAGCTGTTCCGGTTCTTCAGGAAAAATCGCATTTACCAATTATTATTGATCCAAGCCATGCAACCGGCAACCGTAAAAGGGTTACGCCGGTTTCTAAAGCTGCCCTTGCTGTTGGTGCCCATGGCTTAATTGTAGAAGTGCATCCGGAACCGTCTAAAGCATTATCCGATGGTGCTCAATCATTAACGTTTGATCAATTTGACGAACTTATAAATGAGCTGAAACCCATCGCTAAAGTAACAGGCAAAAAACTGTGAATAAAATAAAGATTCCGGAACCGGTAGAAGCACTTGTTGTTGTATTATTGTCCTTTAGCGGACTTGTACTGTTTTCTTTAACATTCCTCGGCTTTATATCCGGTGGCACAGAAAACCAATCTGACACAACTCTTTTTTCTATGATTTTTATGTTTGGCAAGATTGTGTTTTTTGGCCTGCCGGTCTTTTACTGTTATAAAAAAAATTATCCTCTCCAAAAAATATTTAAGATTAAACCTGTTTCAAAAGAAGTAATAATTTTTTCCATAATTATCGGCCTTTCTCTTATTGCAATCACCGATGAAATTCAGCGACTTGTTGATTTGATTGTACCAATGCCCGATTCTATGAAAGAACTTTTAAAGTCGGCAAAAGATGTTGGTGGAATGGAATGGGCTTTACTATTTATCGGCTCTATTTTTATTGCACCATTGGCCGATGAGGGACTTTTCCGCGGTTTCTTGCAAGTTAGCCTGGAAGAAAAAGGCGATCCTGTTCGGGCAGTTATTTTAACATCTGTTACCTGGGCTTTAATTCATATTTCCCCTTACCTGGCCATACCGATTTTCATTTTAGGAATATTTCTGGGTTATCTTTCCTGGAAAACAAAGTCAATTCTACCATCGATTGTAATTCAGGCCTTGTTTGGATTTATTGCGGTCATTCTTTTGGACTCTTCCCTTGAGGAGGGTTTTAATTCGTGGTATTTAATGGGTGATCATGTGTCACCGTTTATACTTATCCTGTCTGGAGGAGGGTTATATTATTCAATTAAAATGATTGATAACCTTGGTGATGAATGAAGGCCACATGTAAAAATAATTTAGTGGAAATCCAGAAAAAAAAGGAATATGTTAAATAACAGTTAGTTAATTTTAATAAAGGAATGTTATGTCATACAAAGTTAGTGCTGTTATCGAAAAAGACTCTAATGGCTATTATGCCTATTGCCCAGAGTTAGAAGGGTGTCAGACCCAAGGTGATTCTTTCGAAGAAGTTACGCTGGCAATTAAAGAAGCAATTGAGCTTTATTTAGAAACCTTACCGGAAAATGAAAGAGTACAGTATCTTAGTCAGGAGATTTATACAACTTCTATAGAGGTACAAGTTGCCTAAGTTACCACGTCTCACAGCTAATGAAGTTGAAAAATTACTATTGTCAAATGGATTTGAATTAATAAGAAGCAAAGGAAGCCACAGGATTTATTGCAAGGATAATAAGCGTCAGATTATTCCTTTCCATTCCGGAAAAGTATTACACCCAAAAATCATAAAACAAGTTTTAAAAATTATTGAAGACTAATTAAATTTATTGTTATTTCCAACTCGACTTCACTCATGTATTCCCAACTTCAATTGTAACTTCTTCCATTTTAGATCTTAGAAAATCAATAACTGTCTGTTCTGCCTCAATCACTTCAATGGCATTTGCGTTGCGCAGGGAATCCCAAACAGCCTGTGGTGAAACACCTTCTAAATCAGCAACCTTGTCATAGGTTCCCATCTCTTTATATTTCCAGTATCGGCTGCAATTTATATCGCTCCAGCGCCCTTTTATGGCATAAATAAGTGAATAAAGTGTGTTTATATATTTATCCAATTGAGGGTCCATAGAATGGAAATTAACACGGCTTTTTAATTTCTTCGCCCTGTTCAAAGCAGTATTGGCTCGATGAAAAGCAGGCCCATCCATTTCAATTGGAATATTTGCACCCATTTTCTGGATTCGCCCAAGTCCAATTCCAAAACGGAGTTCGAGTGGAGTAAGCAGCCTTTCAAACTCAATCATAATAGAATGTGCATTTGGAATATTGTGCACAACACCTTGAAACTCATCGCCTTTCGTGATCATAAATTGGGCTTCAATAGACGATGCCCAGTTTTCATTAACCTGAACGATGGCCGACTTTAAGAAGAGCTGCCATTCATAGCGCTCCATCTCTTCCATTTTTTTTGAGCCTTTAATATCGGCAATGATTACGGCGTATTTTGGATTCATAAACTTTGTATTAATGGAATTTTGGAATAATGGAGTGATGCAAATCCCGGCATTCCTTTAATCCAACATTCCAATATTTTCATTGTAGTTTTTTCTGGTGTTGGGCGATTTTTTCCAAAACCGCATTGGCAAGCTTAAGTGCCTCAAGACCATCTTCGGCAGAAACAGCAACAGGCTTATTATTTTGAACAGAATCTACAAAAGAGGCAAGTTCATTTAAAAGCGGGTTTACATCTTTCCGTTGAAGCTTTGTATAATTGATGTCGCGTTTTTGGTCGCCCTGATCTATCTGGCCAAGTGAGAAGGCCATTGCGCTGTCTTTAAAAGATGCCTGCCCCGGTTCCGGAAGATAAAAAATCTCGGAAAAGCCATCTGTAAAATCCAATGAAATATAAGCATTGCGTTGAAATATGCGCATCTTACGCATTTTTTTGGCGGAGATCCTGCTGGCAGTAACATTTGCCACACAACCGTTTTCAAATTCAATCCGCGCGTTTGCAATATCCACATTTGTCGATACAACCCCAACACCACTGGCATCCACTTTTACAGGCTTGCTTTTTACGAGATGTAAAATCAAATCCAGGTCATGAATCATCAAATCAAGAATAACGGCCACATCCGTTCCACGCGGATTAAAAGACGCAAGCCGGTGCGCCTCAACAAAAACTGGATTAATTGCAACATCCTCCAGCGCCAGCATTGATGCGTTAAATCGCTCGATGTGCCCAACCTGGATAATACAATTTTGCTCTTTTGCAAGCCGGATTAAATCTTGTGCTTCCTTTTCGGTTTTTGTGATTGGTTTTTCGATAAAAATATGTTTCTTTTTATTCAATGCCATTTTTGCTATTTCATGATGAGTCGTTGTCGGCGTAACAATATTCAATGCATCAACACTATCAATTAACTGCTCAATCGAATCAAAGGATTTGCACTCCAGCTCTTTGGCCAACTCTTGTGCCTTATTCTGGTCCTGATCATAAATCCCGATTAGTTCTGCCTGCTCAACCTGCTTAAATAATTTTGCGTGTAATTTCCCTAAATGCCCCGTTCCAATCACTGCAACTTTTAGCTTTTCCATTTTTTAGTTTTGCCCCGTTTCCTCATCAATTAATGTAAAAATACCCGTTTTATTTTTGTCAACAAAAGTGAAAACCATTTCGCCATTTTTATCAGTATACTTCCAGATTATATGCGGAACAGAATTAACTGAATATTTTCTGTTTTCGACCTCAGTTGGTTCTCCATACAACAATAAAATTCTTCCACGATCTGTTTGCCATCCTTCTTTAAAGCGATTAGAATATTGTCGTACGGCCTCCGTTACACGCTTGTAAAATTCATCCAATAATTCATTGTATGTTGTATTTGGAGATGGATCGCGCTCCTTCCAAAAAGCAGTGAACCAATTATCAAGCTCTTCAATTTTTAATTCTTTTACTTCCTCAATTTGCTCTTCACTTAAAAGATATTTCATTGGTCTGATTGCTAAATCCGATCTGTATAAATATAATGGCTTTGAAAGCCAGGCTACAGAAAACTGTCGTTCAATTTCAAAATCATCCTGCGCGGTGCCAAAAGAGAAACGTATAAGATAATCCCCTTCTTCAAGCATCTTATAAGGCAAAGCATAGCTTAATTCAAATATTCCGGATTTGTTTGCTACTTGTTTTATAAATGTCTGGCTGATCAAGCTTTTTTCAGAATCATTTCTTTTATAAACCCTGATATTAGTTCCGAGAGAATCAACATCCGGCATTTCAATTGTAGCCATTGCATTGTAAGGGCTGTTAAACTCAATTAAATTCCTTGTTGAAGAAAGCCTTAATTCTGTTTCGTTTTCATTATTTTCATGTGAAAAAAAAGCAATGGCAGATGCTGAAAATTTTGGATTTTCGTTTGGTTTAGCGATCACCAGTTTTCGTTTATTTTTATATTCACGGCTACTCAACAAATCATGTACTTCGATATGAACCTCGTATTCACCGGGAACAATATCTAACCCTTCATCAGCAAAAACTATTTTATAATTTTTTTTCTGGAAATCTTTTCTGGAATTTGTTTTTTCAAAGTCTAATAATTTTTCTTTTTGCTGCCAGGTTTTGGAAAGAAGTGTTTTTTGCTCATCGCGGATAGTAACTGTAATCTGGAATTCTGTTGTAAATTTCCCTTCTGTGCGGGTAAACTGAAGAAAATCATTTTGTATGGAGACAGTAAGATAAAGCAAGGGTTGCCAGTCCGTACCTTGGTAATCCACAAAATAATTAAAACCCACATAGGCCGGCCGGTAAATTTCATAACCATATCGGGAGGTAATTTTTTGAAAATCCTGCTGGTACTCTTGCCCAAAGGTATTAATTACCAGAAAAAAAATAATTAGAAATGATTTTTTCATAAAAACTCCAAGGTTTAATTTAATCGTGACACAGCAGCAAATCAAGGAAAGTAGTTTTAATTTAATCCGCACTCTATACGCTCAAAGCCTGTATAAGATCAATCAATCAAAATAAATTTTCATCATAAAAGAATAAATTTTCTTTTAATAATTACAGTGCTTTTTATTTATTGTGTTTTCTTAATTCTTTAAATCGGTAAATATCTGAAAAAGAAAAACCTTTTCAAGTTAAAAAAAAGTCTCCCATTAACTTTTTAAAAACCCGGACTTTGGATATTAAAACTGCATTATTTGTAAATGATTAAATTAGCACACATATTTTTTTTTATTGATTTTATCTTTATAATGATTTTTTTTTATTCGAATTCATAAACGGAGGTTACTGCCATCAAAGAGAACAAAGAACTCAGCATTTGGGAAGCACTTATTCCCCTCCTTCTGCTAATCGGTTTATTGGCTTATAATGTATATGTTTTTGGCGATGACGCATTAAGCGGTTCTAACCAGTTTATCTTATTGATTGGCGGTGCTATTGCTGCAATTGTTGGGTTTATGAACGGAGTCCCTTATAAAGAAATGATTCGTGGGGTGGCCGGTAATTTTAAATCTACAACTGAAGCAATCCTTATTTTATTGATTGTAGGTGCTTTAGCTGGTACCTGGCTTGTAAGCGGTATTATTCCTGCAATGATTTACTATGGATTAAAAATCTTAAACCCGACAATTTTTTTACCTGCAACAGTGGTAATCTGTGCCATCATCTCCATCGCAACAGGAAGTTCCTGGACTACTTCTGCCACTGTTGGCATTGCGTTAATTGGAATTGGAAAAACATTGGGATTGCCGCTGGGAATGGTAGCAGGAGCTGTTATTTCCGGCGCTTATTTCGGCGATAAAATGTCCCCGCTTTCCGATACAACAAACCTGGCGCCTGCTATGGCCGGTTCTGAATTATTTGACCATATCCGATATATGGCCTTAACCACTGTTCCCAGTATTACCATTGCTTTAATTGTTTTTATAATTTTAGGACTGACTTTTGAAATCAGCGGAACTACAGATACAGATCTTATTTTATCTTCAATAAAGCAATCTTTTAATGTTTCCGGGTGGCTTTTTATCGCCCCGGTTATTGTAGTGTTTTTGATTATTAGAAAAACCAAACCTTTAATTGCTTTAATGGCAGGTGTTTTTCTTGGCGGAATTTTTGCAATTATTTTCCAACCGGATATTTTAAGAGCAATTACAGGAACTCAAAGCTTAACTTTTGAATCTGCCTATATGGGCGTTATGAAAGCAATAACGGTTGATACCACAATTGAAACAAGTAACGCTTCTTTGAACGATCTTTTTTCTTCAGGTGGTATGTATGGCATGATGACCACCATTTGGCTTGTAATTTGTGCGATGGTATTTGGTGGGATTATGGAGGCAATTGGTGCGCTGCAGAGAATCAGTAATTCATTGTTAAACCTGGCGAAATC
Organism: Calditrichota bacterium; assembly: GCA_013112635.1. Classification (NCBI taxonomy): domain Bacteria; kingdom Pseudomonadati; phylum Calditrichota; species Calditrichota bacterium. Next base: position 314,254 of record JABFGF010000004.1, read on the forward strand.
TGTGTTTGGTCTTTTTGCAAGCACTGTTGCCAGTTGTGTTGTTTTAAATACAACTGCTTCGGATCAGTACCTGGCCATTGTGGTTCCCGGTAAGATGTTTTCAAAAGCATATAAAGATCGTGATCTGGCACCTGAAAATCTGAGCCGTACTTTAGAAGATTCCGGCACTGTAACCTCTGTCCTGGTTCCTTGGAATACATGCGGCGCTTATCAATCGGGTGTATTAGGTGTGCCAGTTGCTGATTTCTTTTTTTATGCCGTTTTTAATTATATCAGCCCGTTTATGACTCTATTATTTGCATTCTTTCAAATAAAGATTAGAAAGCTTTCCAGTTCTGTAGAAAAAATCAAATAATGGTTTGGTTGAGGACAATTATTACGGAAAACAGAGAAAGCTTAAATAAGCTCATCCACATTATCTTCATTAATTGCAGGGCAGCCGGAAAGTAACAAATGCTCATTAAGAGGATGTTGAAGTACAAGCAGTGGAAATGATGCTAGATGAAGAGTATTAAAATATTCTTCAAGCCTCCCTCCGGAACTGACATATAAAAATAAAACCTGGCTCACTTGCTTAAACAAAAGATTGTCCCTTTTATCAATGTCGCTTTTTGCAGCCCTTTTTTGTCGACTTTGCGCTGAGATAAGTAACAATTTATTTTCATCATCTAACGTGTGTAACTTTTGGCTAATTTTCAATTGTGATAAATCTTTTGCCGTATAGAAAATAATATTGGCCTGCATTTTATTATTCGTTTTTTCAACCATTTTTTTTTCCAGAGGTGCCTGCCACCCACCTGCAATAGAAATATTCTTTTCCATCAATTTTGAAAACAATTTTTCTGCAAAAGGATAAATTTCCTTCGGTGTTTCTTTTGATGAAAAAACAGCAATTATTTTTTGGCTTAATAATTCAATATTACCTTGTGACTCAAACTGAGTAAGTAATTTCATATATCACGTTATTAAAATGATGAATTATTTTAGCTTAGCAAATCAACGTTATTTTATCAAGTTGAATTTTTGACAAAAAAAAACCTCGCCGTTTCCGGAGAGGTAAATTTAAAAACCAAACATTTATTTTTTTCTATGATAAAAGTGATGCCAGGATAATTCCAAGAATCAGCCAGATTGGAATCGAAATAAGTAAAGCCCAGATAATTCCATTCGCCGTCTTTAGTGAAGTTGCTAATCCTTTTTTCTCCAAAGCACGGTTAATTTTCATTCGTACTTCTTCAATATGGAAGGGTTTGGTCAAATAATCATATGCGCCTTTTTTAATAGCCTCAACTGCAGTTTCAATTGTTGGATGAGCAGTGATCATCAAAAAAATCACTTTCTTGTCATCATTTCTTACTCTTTTTAAGAGCTCAATACCATCCATTTCCGGCATATAAAGGTCTGACAGAACTACATCAATTTTATTATTCTTAATTACTTCCAGCGCTTCTGCCCCACCACTTGCTACATATGGAACATAATTCATGCTTTTTAAAACATTATGTAAGGTATCCCTTACATCTTCTTCATCATCGACAACTAAAATATGGCGGCTTTCACTCATTTTTCAGATTCTCCAAATCAATAGGATTGTACATTTTGTGACATCGGATTAAATATATAATAATTTAGCAATAATTTCATTATTTAAGAAGCAGTTTGCTTGATGTTTTTTTCAATGGTCTCTTTAAAACTTGTCCATCTAAACTCATCCAGTAACTGCCCTAATTTGGAGAGATTATTTTTTATGTTATAATAATGTCTTGCAGATTGAATTTTACCCAACTCAACCTTTGGTTGGTCTGCATCAAATTCCCAGGGATGCATATACATGATTGCCGGAATTCCCTCTTTATTTACTGATTTTATTCCCATTCGGGTAAACCAGTTTGGGAAAATTCGCAAATAGCCGCCGCCACCAAAAGGAATATTTTTTCCAAAAAACTTCATGGTAGACATTGGAAATTCTGTTAAACTTTTTTCTTCCTTTTCAATTGCGGTGTAAACTGATCTCGGTGATAAGGGTACTCCATAGCGGTCATGCCAAATTGGGTAAATTGATGAATCGTATTCAAGGCCCAGTTTAAGCATTATTTCCCAGGCCCAAAAGGTTTCTTCCACAACACTAAAAGTTGGTGCCCTGAAACCAATTACTTTGTGGCCTGAAATGTCTTCAAGTATTTTAATAGATTCCCCAAGATCTTTTTCAAATTCTTCCGGAGTAAGCTTTGTTACCATTCTGTGCATAAGCCCATGGGAAGCAATTTCGTGCCCGTTATCTACAATTTTGCGGATCATGTCAGGATGTTCATTGGCAACCCAACCCAACGTAAAAAAAGTAGCTTTTACATTTTTTTCTTCAAAAAGGGTTAAAAGTTTTTCTACATTTTCGTGGACTCGGTAACTTTGTTCGGACCATATTTCGGTTGGAAACTGATATTGTAAGGCTTCGGGGTGAAACCATTCTTCAACATCAACAGATAGTATATTCTCGATCATTAAAATCCCATTTTAAGCTTGCAGTAGTTTTCTGTATTTGGTTGGTGAAACACCTTTGCGTTTTTTAAAAGACCTGCTAAAACTTGATAATTCACTATACCCAAGGAGCATTGAAATATCTTTTGCCGGCAAATTGACTTTTGTAAAAATTATATCTTCATAGTAATTTAAAACAGTTTGCATAAAAGAGCGAAAAGATAAATTTGTTTCACGTTTAAATTCCTGGCTAAAATACCCTGCGCTAATATTTAAATAATCAGAAATTGCAATAATATTACAATCCCTTATTGGCGCAGTCTCAATATAATCCATTGCTTCTTTCATTCTCTTGGAAAGCAAATCATATTTTATTCCTAATTCTTCATAAGGAATTTTTCTCCAAAAATCATTTTTCAGCTGAACAAATAATTCGCTTAAATTTGATTTCCTATTTTCGCCTATAATCATTTTTACTTTAGATGTTCTGGCTATCTCGGGGATTTCGACATAGTTGAGAGAATGATTGTAAAAGATTGTTGACAGATCGGGGGTATAAAGTTGTGTGTTAGAAATACTTTTTATTGTTTGGTGATTTAAATCAGAGACTAAAATAAATAAATAGTCCAGATAAGCGCCATTTTTGTTTACCTCATCCAAAGAGTTTACAAAATCTCCCTTTATTTCACCCACAGTGTTAAGCAGGCTTGCAATTTCCTGCCTAATTTTATCATCTTGGGTAACGATTAGCCCTTTGTACATATTGTCAATCCCCCTTTTGTCCAAAAATCTATTCTAAATATTAGAGTTTCGCAATAAGAAGGATTGTGATTAATGTTGCTAAAAAAAGGATTTGTTTCTAACGGACAACTATAATCTTACCAGAAGTGACTTTTTTATTTTTTTCATTCTTTACAAGGTAAATATATAATCCAGAGCTAACTTTTTTGCCAGCATTGTTTTCAACATTCCAGGCAAAATACGAAGATTGAGTTTTTGTTTTAAAAACAGGTTCGCCCAACATATTATATATTTTTACTTCGGAATTTAAAGGTAAATTGATAAATGAAATCCCGTTTTCCTGCAAATCGGTGCCTGCTTTGTATGGAATAGGAAATACATTTACTTCGCGGCCGGATTCTGTTGTAAATTCATAAATTGGGGACGTGCTGGAAGTACTATCCATTTGCAATGAAACAACCTGATAGTAATATGTTGTATTTTCTTCCAAACCAGCTAAAATATGGAAGTGTTCTTTTGCGAATGATGTTTCTGGTTCTGTTGATATCCATTCAGACGTGGCAACATCCTTCTGTTTATATTCAATTAAATCTTTGGTTTCAATTGAGGTGTTATAGCTAATATTTTTATTAGTCCCAGAGCCGTAAGATTGTACCAGAATGCTTCCATTAACTGTCTGTTGCAGCACGTCTACAGCAAAACCAATTTCTGCCTGTTCACCAAAACTGTCCTGAACTTTCAACAAAAACAATTCAGTGCCATAAAATCCGGAAGGGGCAAAAAATGTCAATTGATAATATGTCATATCGAGAAAGATGCCAATAAAACTACTGCCTTGATTTAGCACACTTATATCAACGATATCTTCAAACCCATCCGCATCAACAATTATCTGGTCCAGATCAATTGTGTGAACAGAGTTTTCGATTATCGATATGGTACCAATAGTATTTAACTGAGGAAGATCATTAACACCGGAAACTGTAACAAGCATTGTATCAAAATCCACATTATTATCAGGATCTCTTAGTTCCAGATAGATTGCTTCTGTTCCAAACCAATCAGCATTGGGTACCAAAGTCATTTCATTACTGCTATCATCAATGATGATATCCAGGTTTAATTCATTTGAATAACTCCATTCTAATTCATCAACAGAATTATTAGGATCGCTGGCGTGTTCATCAAGGCGTATTACATGCTGGTTATCTTCATTAAATGTAACAGAGCTTAACCCGGAAATAGTTGGAGCATTGGCTTGATCCTGCCTAAAAATAGTTATTTCACTTGTGTCTTTTGCGGCGCCAGGGTCACTTACAAAAATCTGGATTTTTTCCTGTCCCAACCATGAATCAGCTACTGAAAAAGTGGCAATACCACTCTCATCGATCGCTACTGTTACATTTGTAGCAGAAGAGGATGTCCAGCTTAAATCACCCAAATCATTGTCAATATCGGTTGAATAATTTTGCAAGTTTATCTGGCGACTAAGCTGCGCAGATAAATTTACAGCTGGGAGAGCAGATAAATGTGGTCTGTCATTTACCGGAACAACCGTTACTGAAACCTGGGCGCTGTCTTTATTTTGATTCGGATCAGTCACATACAGCCAAACATCTTCTGAACCATTCCAGTTTTCCTCCGGTATAAAAGTCGCAATATTTGTAGTATGATCAATATTTATTGCAACTTTATCACCCGTACCATTGTGCCAAAACAAATTTTGAACAGGATCATCAGCATCTGTAACATAATCGTTTAAGGCCAACTGATCACTTCCATCTTCATTAAACTCTACTTGTGGTAATGTTCCAATTTGTGGCCCGCTTGTTCCACCAAGAACACGTACTAACAAAATTGCCTCTCCTGTAGCGTCAGAAGGATCTGTAACACTTACCAAAACATAATCAAAACCCGATGAGTCCGTTAAAGCAGTAATTGTTAATTCTTTAGTTGTTTCATTAAAACTTAAACTGGTTCTAATCTCATTTGAAAAAGACCATGAAAGGTCATCATCACTATCATCTACATCTGTAACATATGGAGAGAGATTTATAACTACAGAACCATTGGGTTCAAGTACTTGTTCAGGCAGGGCTGATATTTCAGGTGCATCATTTATGGCAGTTACGGTGACTGTGAAAGTCGTTTGATCTGATAATCCGCCTTCATCTGTGACAGTTGCTGTAATTGTACGTTCACCAAACCAGTTGGCTGCCGGTTTTATAGTCAGCACATCGTCATTTACAGTTAAAGTAATTGAATTTGTTGTTTCAGCTGCGAAAATCAAATCCTCAATATTGCTATCAGAATCTGTAACATAATCAGAAAGTTTCAGGTTTATCTGAGTATCTTCATCCAGTTCCTGGTTCGGAACTTCAAGGAAAACCGGGGCTTCGGAAGAACTGCCACCTTCGGTTGATTTAGCAGTAAATATTTTGCTGTCATAAAAGCCTTCGTCATCTGCTGCTTTAATTGTCAGTTTTTCCTGACCTGTCCAATTTGATGGTGTTGTAATTGTAATTATTTTGTTAGCAAGACTAACTGTCAGTTTATTATCACCGGAATATGACCACACAAGTTGAGCATTGTCATCATCAGGATCATCTGCTAAAGATGCTAAATTTATAGTGATTGTTGTATCGGCAGGTAAAACCTGTTGAGAAGGCAGCCCGCTTATTTTGGGAACAGCCAAACTAATCTCATCCGAATATTCACCTGCATTAAGTGAATAGTCTACCGCTCTTAAACGATAAAAATATTGAACACCCTTCTCAAAATTATCATCTGCATAACTGTTATGTGGATGTTGGACACAATCTATTTGGGTTGACGCATTTGCCGATGTGCTGCGAAAAATACGATATAAATAGAGATCTGATTCCGAGCCTGCATTCCAGGATAAGTTTAATTGATTTTGGGCATTTACAGATTGCAGAAACAGCACAATAAATATTATAGTTGTTTTTATTTTATTACTTAACATCAATTTTTACCTCCTCAGAAAAAGCGCTTTCTACACTATTCATAATAGAGGTTACGCATATAAAAATGGTGTTTGATGTATTCGATGGTTTTTTAAATTCATATAAGTTTTCACGAATTAAGCTTGGATTGATTTTTTTCCAAGGTGCATCCGGCCGGGTTTTAGCATACACGTTATAGACTGCTCCGTACACTTTGCCCCAATGAATAACAATGCGATCTTCTTTTATCTCAGAATAAACGTTGGATGGCGGCCTACTCTTTTTAATGCGGTGAGAAGTATATCTGGTACCCGGAGTTTTAATTTTAATTCCCGGCAAATTAAATCTAAATGTAAAGCCAACCCTGTGTGTATTTCCAAGGTCTTCAAAAGCATAAAAAGTATAATCAACCAAGTACTTTTGATCAATATTAAGCCCGGCACCATATCCGGGAGTAAATTTTTGGTCTGCTCTAAACTGGTTTCCAAAACGAAGGGAAAAAGTTTTTAATAAAGTATATTCCAAACCTGTGGAAAGGGCAAAATCGCTATCAATAGATTTTACTCCGTCAACTGCAATCTTTAACCCCGTATTACGAATTTTGTACGCTAATCCCGCACGATAAACAAATGGAATTTTTTCTTTTACAGAATCGTATTGAATATTTCCACCAAGATTTTGAACAACCAAACCCAAGGTTAAACCCGGTACAAACATATAGACATAAACCCCGGCATCAATGGCAATACCACTTGCCCTGTAACTTGCAAGCTCTTCTGTAAAATATTTAACACCTAACCCAACATAAAGGCTGCGATCAATTTTATACCCTAGCCCAAGATTAACAATACTACTGGAGACATTTATATCACCAGCTGGTATTCCAAAATGGTTTTTACTTTGAATTGCAGGCATCCAAAAATGCGAGATACCAATCGCAACACCCAGTTTCCTGTCAAAATTGTAACCAAATACAATGTTATCGATCCGCGTATCTTCAATCCATTGAGTGTGGTTTAAACCAACCGCACCCATTTTAATATTCGCAAGACCGGCAGGATTGTAATAAAGGGCATTTTCATCGTCTGCTATTGCAGTGAAAGTTTCTCCAAGACCGGCAACCCTTGCACTAAGCCCGGAGCGGAGGAAAATATTACTGGCACCGCCTGCAGAACCGGATGGACTTTGGGAGTATAAAGGGAGGACAAAGAGAATAATTAAAAGGACAACCATATATTTGTTCATACTACTTCCATATTTTTCCCGAGCATAATTGCAACAATAGTGCCATAAGGGAAAACGCATTCATCCAGTGATAATCTGCAATGCTCAAATAAACAGCTTTTGACGCTTGTACAAATATTTTACAAAGAACGTCTTTATTACCTGTGTTTTAGATCAATCTTGAAACAACTTTTGTTAATGACTTAGGCGATACAAGCAGATTTGTATAGCTTGCGTTGGCCAATGGACAGGCACATTCCTTGTTTTTAATGCTTTTCCGGATTTTACCTGCCGACCTGCTGTTCCACACCTTTTCAAAATCATAATCATTTTCACGCAAATTACCCATGGAATCTGCACGTATACAACAGGGCCACACATCTCCATCCGGAGAAATCTGGCACGATGTTACTCCTGCAAAGCAAGGAATATGCTGTTTTTCTTCCAACAAATATTTCTGTACCAATTCATAATATTCAAAACGGAATGACTGGGCAATTTTTGCCACACCGCTTAGTTTGTTCTTTTTCATTTCTGTCACAAGAAAATCAATCACTTTATGATATTTCTCATAAGTTGGCGTAATGGGTTCCTGCATGGTCCCTAATTCGACACGTTCTTCAGCAATCTCTGTTATATATGAATCTGGTTCGAGTTTGATCAATTCCTTATATATATCCGGAAATTTATGGACATTGAAGTTTGAAATTACAGTATGAATGCCAATTGTAAAATTGGGATAATGGCGAAGTTTTGAGAGTTCTTCATAAGTTTTCATCGCCCTTTCCCAATTGCCTGGGAAACCACGAATTTTATCATGCTCCTCGCCGATATCATCCAAAGACAGGTTTATGATTATATCAGAATTTTTACAATACTCAATCATTTCCTTTACTTTGCCAGGTATGATTTTATAAAGACTGCCATTTGTAGGAATATTTATAATTCCCGGCTGAGTATGATCATAAGCTGCTTTAACACAATCGACAATATCCTTTCTTAAAAAAGGCTCGCCACCACTAAACGTAAACCAATAAGGGGCCTTTCCTAATTTTGAAAAGATTTTACTATACTCATCTACTGTCAGGTTTTCTACCCTTTTTTCATACACATTACAGGTCATACAACGCGAATTGCAAGAGTATAAAAGGCTTATTGTAATGTTCACCGGAAGAGGCGCATTTTTTCCACCCAGGCGATAGTGTTTATGAAATCCCGGAATTCGTGAGAGGAGCTGTATTTTTTTTGAAGTCTTTGGATGCATCGTTTCTCCGAAAAAGTTAAATCATTTATGTGAAAGTATTTCCTGGCTTTGATTAGTCTGCGGTGTTCCCAGCAGCGGACTTAATAAAATTTTTATTTTATTCCAGCGTGTATATTTTGCCCCAAATGCGAAAACAGCTAAAATCTTAACCGGAAAAGTAACACCAAATTTTATACTGGTTATAATTATTTTAGCCAATAGCATTTGTTTACGAAGATCTTTTATAAATCCTGATTCAATTATTTGGTCATATTTATTTAATTGAGCGGCGCTAAAATCATTTTTTTCAAATGCTTCCAGAATCACTTTACACGAAGCTTCGGCCGCATCGATGGAATAATCTATCCCGGCACCAAATAGAGGGCTAACCATTCCCGCCGCATCACCAAGGACAACTTGCGAGTCATCTGAAAAATGGTCAATAAGCCACATGGGAATGAAACCACCTTTCTTGTCTACAAATTTCCGGTTCTTTAATAAAGGTGCGGTTAGTTTATAAGATTCAATAAAATCAAAAAAAATGTCTTTTACTTTTATTCCTTTATCAATCTCTTTGTTTATGGTTCCAACACCAATATTGGATTCGTTTTTATTTGGGAAAATCCAGCCATAACCCCATGGAAACAATTTATGGTCTAGGTAAATTTTCATCTCGTTTTCCGCGAATGGAACACCCTCAACCTCATAAGCATAGGCATAAGCCCAGTACGGTTTGTTTTTTGTATAATCAAAAAGGGGATTGTTTTTTGCCAACGTATGTGGGCCATCCGCAAAAGCAACAACATTGCATTCAACAGTTCTTTTTTCTTTGTTTTTTAAATCGTGGAGCTCAACTTCAACTTTGCCGGTCTCTTTAACCGAATAGCCAAGAGCTTTGGTTTTATTTACAAGATTAGCTCCGGCTTTTTGGGCATTCTCTGAGAGGTGCCTGTCAAATATTCTTCTTTTTACTGTAACCTGATCACAATCGTAAACAACTTCTCCCCAGGGCATAATAAAAATATTTTTAGTAATATTTTGCTCAATAACTTCAGGATCAGTCACATACTTTTTAAAATAAGGCATATCAAACAGCCCGCCGCAGGCACTCGTTTTTCCAGCAAACTCATCTTTTTCCACAAGAAGAACACTTTTTTTCGCCTCCGCAAGAAGTTTTGCCAAAACAGAACCTGCCGGTCCGGAACCGATCACTACAACATCATATTTTTCCATTAACACTTTACCTTTAAAAGTTATAAGATTGGCATAATCGAATCAGAAAGGGAATTACTTAAATTAAGACTCATCGAATTTTAACGAAAAAGACCTATTTGAATTATTTCAAACAGGTCTTAAAAATTTTCCAAAAACTATGTTTTAAAACAGGATTGTTAAACTATTAAATACTTTATCTAACAAGTGTCATTCTTTTTATTATTGACGATCTCCCCGCCTGTAACAGATAAATATACATGCCGCTTGCTACAGCCTGGTTTTGATCATTTTTTCCATTCCAAACAATGGAGTAATTTCCATCAGCAAGCGAGCTGTTAAAAAGCGTTTTTACTTTTTGTCCAAGCTGATTAAAAACAACCAGCTTAACAGTTTGTCCATTTTCTTTTTTGGGTATTGAAAAATGAATGCGTGTATTGGGATTAAATGGATTTGGATAATTCTGCTGCAGCTGCAACTTATCAGGCAGTAAAACATTTACAACCCTTACCAAACCGTTACTTACAAAATCAATCTTTATATCCGGATGAGTATAACGTTTTCCATCGTAGGTAATATCAATTAAGTGATATGTATAATGCCGTCCTTTTTCTACTTCATAATCTACAAAGGTGTAATCTTTACCAAAACTGGATGTACCCAATCCTTCCAAATCTTCATTTTCATTATAAGAGCTAACCAAGCTGAATGAAGATTCTGAAGATGATTTACGCCAAAGTTCAAACCCAAAATTATTCAACTCACTTGCAGTTTGCCAGCTCAATTCAATCCCAAATTCTGTGACAGCTCCTTCAAACGAAACAAGTTCAACGGGTAGCGAATTATCGGTAGTTGAAGAGCCCATTGTAAAAACAGAATATTTGGCAAGCTCTGAAGAGAGCCCGGAAACAGTGATCGTATCATTAACAGTGTCCCGAGTTTGACCTGTCCCGGCTACAACCCATTGGCCATCAGTCCCGCTTGTTGGATCGAAGTAACAAATTCTCAGATCGTTTTCATCGTTGATGGCTGACCACTCAGTTATCCCGGAATAAGAAAATTTTATTTCTGCATTGTATGTAGTAGCCGCTGTTGTAATTGTATAATAGCCATTTGTCGCAACATGGTCGACCCCAGTACCTACCAGGCTTTTATTTGTAACTTTGCCCTGATTGTAAAAAACGGAAGTATTACCGTCAGAAAATCCTGAAGCAAAATCAATAATAACTTTGTCATTGCTAAATCTTACTGTATCCGGATCATTGCCAGTTATATTTCTTTCATCGGCCAGGTCATTCTCCCACCAGGAAAGCTCATTATCATCCTGGGCCGTTGCAATAATATCCACATCGCCATCGCCATCCATGTCTTGCGCAACAGAATAGTAAGCTGCTGTAAATGTTGTAGTTATATTTGTCTTTGTAAAACTTTCACTGCCGTCATTTTCATACCAATCAACCGAATCGTCATTATCAGCGACTGAAATCATGTCCATATCAGCATCTCCATCAATATCTGCTGCCTGAACATTTCTGGCATTTTGATAGCTACTTGTTACAACATTCTCGCTACCAAAAGAGCCACTTCCATTATTCGCCCACCAGGAAATCTTATCCACGCCCCAGGTCGCCAATAAAATATCATTATCTCCGTCACTATCTACATCAGCAGTGCTTACAACCCATGGACCATTACTTAGTGGGGTAATGCTGTTTTGAGTAAAACTCTCGCTACCATTATTTGACCACCAAGATAGATCTTTACCGGCATTACCGGCATTCGCTTCACCTGCCGCGACCGTAACTATGTCAATATCGCTGTCACTATCTATTGTAGTTGCTTCAACAGATGCGGCAGCTTCATAATTGGAAACAAGTGTATTAGCTGAAAAACTTCCACTTCCATTATTATCAAACCAGCGAATTTTATCCCCGCCATTGTCATTTTGAATATTATAATAGGATGCTAAAATTTCCAGGTCCGTGTCTTCGTCTATATCAAATGCATGTATCGTATAAATCACGCTATCTGCTGTTCCAACGGAGTGATGTGTCCAACCACCATTTGAAGGTGTTCCGTCATTTTCAAACCAGGATAATGGCTGCCTGCCATCTCCTCCTGCTGCAACATCCAAATCTCCATCCTCATTGTAATCGGCCACCCAAATAGAACGCGCCCCTAATGTTGAATCGGATATCGTGTGCTGAGTAAAGGTTTCTGTACCATCATTCTCAAACCAAACAACTGTACCGCGCGGTGATGTAGTTTCGTCATTCGCAGCACTAACTATATCCATATCTCCATCATCATCTAGATCAACAACATTAAATTTTTTGGCAAGGATCAATGTATCACTAACAACATTTTTTGTCGCAAATCCCTGCGCAAAAGCAAATTGAGATAAAACCAAAATTGAAAACAATAACATTAGTGGGGACATTCTTCTCATAAGCTAAAATTCCTGAGTAAATCTATTGTTTATTAAAAGCAAAACCTTCAATACCTATCTTTGCAATAATACTCGAGCCCAAAAAAGAGGGTGCCATAAGGCACGCTTTGGTAATGGTCGGCCATAAACCATAATAAAAAAGTTCGCAAATGGTTTAAACCAGCTAGCAGTATTTAAAAACCAGGTTGTAAATTTTTCAGAATCAAACCAACGTTTTAACATGTCTGAATATTCAAAACCGGGAAGGATCTCTTCTCTCCACCAATTTTCATATTCAGCCAAACTGCTGGTAGAAACATCATTATTTGAAATTGCTGTTTCTAAAACTTCTGCAGCTTTCATAGCACTCAAAACAGAATAATATATTCCGCCGCCAGTTACAGGATTAATAAACGCAGCGGCATCTCCAATCAATACTAAACCATTTGTTATACGGGAGCCTGGAAGTGTTCCTAGAGGCAAAGGTGCCCCTTTTATTTTATCTATCGGCCTGGCTCCTTCCAGAACTTCCTTTAGGTTAGGGTTATTTTCTATAACGTCCAGAAATATTTCGCGGATTGTCTTACCAGAAGCAGTTTTATATTTCTTATTAATCATAATCCCGACGTTTGCTTTGTTTTCAGCCACCGGGAAAACCCAAACATATCCGGGCAAAGTGTGCCTATCATAAAAAAGATGGACAGCAGAGTCAAATTTTTTTCCTTCATAATACCAGCGCAAACCATCAAAATAATGTTCTTCTTCCCTTTTCAATAAACCAGTCATTCGCGCTATATTGGAATTTGCACCATCCGCTGCTACAATTGCATCGACAATAATTTCTTTTTGCTCTGCACTTTTTACATTTTTTAAGATTATTTTTTTCTTACCGGAAACATCTTCTATTTTTAAAACCTTATATCCGGTCATAACGGAATCAGCGGCGGCGGCCGCTTTTTTAAACAAGTTATTATCAAAATTTTTGCGCGGAATGCAACCACTCTTAGTGCTGGCATCTGCTTTTACATTTCCAAAAGTTACCACTTTGTGCTGTGGTGAATAAACCTTTAAACGATTGATTTTGTAACCATCTTTAAAAAGCTCTTCTTCACTAAAACCAAGCTTTTCCAGAAGATTAAATGTTTTTAAGGGAATCCCGTCTCCACATACTTTGTCTCTGGGAAACACAGCTTTGTCAATCAGCACAACACTTAAATTCCGATTTTTACAGCTGATTACTGCCGATGATCCTGCAGGGCCTGCTCCAACAACTGCAACCTGGTATTGACTCTTTTTAATATTCACTAACGGGCACCTATAAATTTTACAAGTTTCTTAACTATGTTTCGGTCAAACTTCAATATAAGTAATATGTAAACCAGCATACTTGTAGCAATTGTGATTATCAATTGGTTTAGTTTTGTAAAACCATTTAACCCAAAATGGTTAAAAACAAGGATGATTGCCGTGAAACTGGTCACGCCAATAGCTGGCAGGAAATATGCTTTTATCAGATTATACCATTTCATCTCAATCAGGTTTAAAGCTTTATACTGTGCTATTAACAGGAAAATCCAAGTAACCAAAGATACAGAAGCAGCTATTTCTACCAATCCAAAAGCAGACGCAAAAATAAGAACCGGAATCAAAATAAGTGAAAATGTCATATTTATTTTTAGTTCTATTTGAGGTTTCCCTTTTGATAAAAACACAACACTTGTTGTTGCCCAGATTGATCTGAAAAATCCTGCTGCAGAAAGAAGTTGTAAGGGAAGTACAGCTGGAAGCCATTTCTCACCATATAATAATTCAACTAAAAATGGGGCGATTAAAATTAAACCGACAAAGACTGGCATTAAAATCAATAACAGATGATAAACAGTGGTCCCATATAAATTCCTGAAATCCTGATGGTTATCCTGTAGTTTTGAAAAAGCAGGAAACATTACCCGTAAAACATTCTTGGATATTCGCTGTACCGGAAACTCTACGAGTTGATATGCAATACTGTAATAGCCCAAAGCAGAGGCACCTAAAACTTTGCCAATAATAAAGTTAGGTGCATTGGCATTTAAATAGGCAATTACTCTTGTTCCCAAAACATTTGATCCAAAATTCATTAATTCTTTAAATGCTGCTTTATCAAAAGTGAAGTGAGGTTTCCACCAGGCAAAAAGGTTTAATAACAAAGTAAGAACGAGCTGTTCAGCTATAATTCCGCAAACAAAACTCCAAAGACCAAAACCGTATAATGCACAGCCAATGGTAACGACACCATAAAAAAAGACAGAAATAATCTGCAAAGATCCAAACCTTTTAAAGCGCATTTCTTTTTGCAAACGGATACGGGGCATTGCATTTAATGCATATAACAGAAAAATAATTGTCAAAGTTTGAAGAATTTGTCCCAGTACGGGTAACTCAAAAAAAGCTGCGATTGCGGGAGCAAATAAAAGAACCAGAATAATATAAAGTGCAGCGGAAACAAGGTATATTAAAAACGTTGTTGAATAGTGTGTTTCACGGATATCTTTTTTCTGGATTAAAGCTGAGCTAAAACCAAAATCAAATAGGACATAGGCCAGCTGTGTAAATATTAGCGCTATCCCAATAACTCCAAAGTCTTCCGGGGTTAATATGCGGGCGAGGACAATGGTAGTTCCATATTGAAAAAAACGGATAAAGATTTCAGCAATCCCGACCCATTTTATCCCTTTGGAAGATTTATCCTGGATATCCTGATAATTTTCTTTTTTTTGAGTTGGCATTTATTTATGTGGAGTTGTAGGGACAGAACAATGTTCTGTCGTTACGAAAAAACTATTCGTTTATTTTAATAACATAATAATGGTGCCAGGGAACTGCAATATCCCGCTGATCAACCACTACATTCATATTCTTAAATAAATTATCTCTTACATGTTCAGCACTAAATTTTACTTTATCCGTCTCCAAACCAACTTCCCAAAAATGATCATCTCCAAATTTTTTATTGGGATTTCGAAAACGTCTGGTTGAAAAAAGTTTTCCGAGCATAATGGGCAAAGTGCCAAATATTGTCCCGCGAAGTGAAATAAAATAACGCATATCCGGAACTGAAATCAGCACATATTTACGGGCGATTTTTACCATATTTTGCACGGCCAGAATAGATTTTTCAAAAGGCATGTGCTCTAAAACTTCGTAACAGGTTATCACATCAAAACTATTTTCTTTCAGTTGCCTCGGTGCGATTATATCATCTACATAATCTGGTTTGAGATCATCATTTATATCAACTGTTTTCACGGTCTCATATCCAAGGTAATCATGTAAAAACGCACTGACAAACCCGTTTCCTTTTCCAATTTCAAGGATAGAATCTTTTTCATCAACGAATTTCTTTACAATTTCAATTTGCTCCACAAAAGAATACATGCGTTCTTTTTTGAGATATTTTCTATCAAAATAATGTTGCTTGTCTATGTTGGCTTCTTTATTCATTTATATACTCTGTGCTTTTAGTCGATTATATATTTCATTTGCCTGAATTAATTGTGGACTGCTTTTAACTGAATCCATAACCCGTTCTTTTAATTTTTTGCGCTGTTCATCCGGAAACATATTTTTTTGTGTCTGTCCTGCAAAAAATTGGTTATTTACTTTTTTTAATTTAGTAATGATCTCATCCTGTCTGTTTTCAATATCTCCAACAAGATTATAATTTCTGGAATATTTTTGGTTAACGGCTTCAATCACTTTGTTAAAATCTTTCGTTGCCGTTTCAAAAGATGTAATTAAAACTTTATCGGCCAATGCTTCAACAATCTTATGAAATTGAATATATGATTTTAAATAGAGTGATGCGTTAAGCGAAGATTGGAAAACCAGGAACGAGGCCACCGCTTCTTCCGGGGAACGCAAAACAACCACATTTGGGATATTCATTTCTGCAGCACGGATAATTTGTGCAGGAACATGTAAATGATGCCCAACTTTGACATCCTGGTTATCAAGTTTAAAAGCCACCACCGCGTAGGAATTAGCCGACCGCGGAAAACCCTCGATACAAATCTCCGTTTGGTTGCTAACTGCCATTTGATCAAAAGGAAAACTACGGGCAAATAACCTGTAATATAATCCAGGAGTCAAACCAATTGAAGATTTTAAACTATATTTCCAGTCATTTATTTTTATTAAAAGAGACTTCATTATAAACCTAGTAGTTTTTCAATATTAAAATCTTCTTTTGCTTTTATAAGATTGGCTGACAGGCTTTTTAGTTTTTCGATGGAATCTCCATAGATAAGTTTTTTCGTTTCGTCCAATAGTTGCTTACCATCCAGATCGAAATCAAATCCCGCACGCATATTATATTCACCAAAAGGCCATTCAAAATTCAAATCTTGCCGGTCATTGCAAAAATGAACTGTTTTGCCAATCTCAAGCGATTCCAGTCGTCGTCCGTTTCCTTCCTGCTCAGAATGAGATGGCATCACGATGGATGGTTTCATGTTTGCTAATACTTCCATTGTTGTACCATATCCACCGTGATAAATAACCAGATCACTTTGCTCAATGGCAGATGGACCATGAACCCAATTCTCAAAATGAACATTCACAGATTTTCCATTCAACTTATCGGCTTTAATGCGGTTACCTGTTGAAACCAACACGCTATATTCCTGCATATCAAAAATTGCAAGAATTGCATCAAAAAACTTTCTTTCCTGGGAACGCCCTGCACCACCACCAATTGAAACATAAATTTTTGGGAATGTACTCTCTTCATTAAAAAAAGGAATATTTTGGTTGTGCGTTTTTACTTCTGCCAACGGACCGCAAAAAGTAACACTTTCATCCGAACCTTTTATTGGTTCAACTTCCGGGATAGCCGGGATGAGATATTTATTACCTTTAAGCAGGTCTTCTGCTTTTTGGATATCCGATAAATGCAATTCGTTGAGTAGCGGCATAAATGGACCAAGTGCCAAAGGCTGTTTGAAATTTGCTGAATTTTCTTTCCACCAAAAAAACTCCGGCTGTGGTGGATATCCTGCCAGACGGGTTATTTGTATAACAGGAATTTTGAATTTTTCTCCGGCTAAAAAGGTTAGAAAATGCGTATCACCAACAAGCAAATCCGGCTTAAACTGTTCAATAATTTTAGACAATTGTTCAAAGCGGAAGTTGACCAACTTTGGTGTCCAGTAACCATCTCGGGGAACCTGGTATGATAAGCTGTTAAATTCCACAAATGCAGGTCTTTTATAAACTTTGCTTTTAAGTTTTATCCCTGGTTTAAAAGGTTTTTTAAACTGATATTTTACAAACCGGTCTTTCCGGGTATCCAATAGAAAAGTTTTGTAATCACTGCCGGTTCCACTACTGTAATGTTTTGGCTCTAAAACAATGGCCGATTCTTTGCCAAAACTACGCAATAATCCGGCCAGGTATAAACAGCGAGAAACATGCCCCCTTCCACCACCATGATCGCTTGGAATGATTAGAATCCGCTTCATTCTGGTTTTTCCTTGCCATTTAAAATCACAATAGTTCCATTGTCACCATTTACGCGGATTCTATCGCCGGATGAAATTCTTGTTGTCACATCTTTAACGGCCGCAATCATGGGAAGTCCATATTCCCGCGCAATAATCGCACCATGAGACAGGGCGCCTCCAATTTCAGTAATAACAGCAGAGGCTGTTACAAAAAGTGGTGTCCAGCCTGGATTTGTAGAGCGTGTTACCAAAATATCACCTTCAAGCAAATCATCAAACTGATCGGCATCCAGAATGATTTTAGCTGTTCCTTCTACCACACCGCTGCTGCAACCAATCCCGCTCAAATCTGCCACATCTGTTTCTTCTTCATAAACAGGACGCCATATTTCTCCAATTTGCATAATCCTGGGTGGATGAGTATCCAGGCTAAACTTTGCCCTACGGTTACGGCGTTCCGATATTTCTGATTGAATATCATTTAAGGCTATTTCATTATCTACATATTTTTTTATCTCAGAATTTTCTAAAAACAAAATATCATCATTTTTTAAAAACAAACCATCTTCTTTTAAAAGCCGGCCAATATTTAATAAATGCCTTTTAAGCTCGCTATGTGCTTTTACAAAAGCCTGTTTCAGATTTTCACGTTGCGTACTAAAGAAAACCGCTTTTTTATATAAATAATTAAAAACCCATTTCCTGGGGCCAAAAAGCTCTTGCTGAACTTTTTTAAGATTAATCCGCCGATTTTTATGAAGCATATCTTTTTTATTGCTCAAATCGAGCGAATCATTTTTTAGATAACTTTTGATATTGGAATAGATATATGCCCGATCTTCCCACCAACGTGGATAGAGTAGTTCAAACTCATGCAGGGCTTCGTGACCAAATTGAATTATGAACATTTTTATTTGTTGAAGAACTTCTTTTCCTTGTTCAGATTTGTTTAATTCTTCTTCTATGTCGTAAGGATTTTTTAAATCAAATAAATGACCAAGCCCGCGCTTTTTTACAAATTTTGAAAGTTTCCAAAGTGCCTCCCCACTCTTTGCACTTTCTGCAGAATCCAGGCCACTTAACAACTGTCCGGCAGAAATTTTATTTTTCTTTAATCCGTTGCAAACCTTATTTAAAAACTGGTAATAAAGCTCCGCAAAAATTGTATCGGAAACATGAAGGAACATGGTTTGCATATGCAGGCTAATTAACTGCTGTGCATGGTTATAAGATTTTCGTTTATTAAGATTTTTTATATAGAGATTCTCTGAAAGCTTTTTTTTATGGATTGAAAAATGATCAGTGATTTGCTCCGGTAGCTTGTTGGAAAATCTTAAAAAACTGATCAAAGCAAAAAATAGTTTAAATGGTAAACTTGCCAAACGCGCCAGTTTAAAAATCTTGCTACCGCTTTTTTCTTTTATATCATTTAAATAGGTCGTTAAATAAAATCGCTGCAGTGTTGCATTAAAAGCTGTGCTGTTAAAATAAACTTTTCCTTTAAAAAGCCCAAACAACCCTTCAACAGGATAATCTTTAATGCCCAGCCCTTTTAAAAATCCTTTAAAAGCATTATTTGTAATCGGGTTTAAAATACTCCAGGAAAATGGTGTTACAATATCAGGGATTACCTCGCCAACGTTCTCATCAGTCCATAAAATACTTTTCTGACTGATGGTTGTAATCGATCTCATTTGAAGTAAATAAAACTCATTGTTGGCAAAGGCCCATTCAAGATCCACCGCAAGACCTGTTTTGCGTTCTAAATCACCCGCGGCAGTAACCAATAGGTTGAGGACATTCGAATATCTTTTATTTATACCCTCAGCATTTTTAAAGCTTTTTATTTTGCGATTGTAAACCAGATGAACCGGAGTTTTTTCACCGCTAACCAGAGCTTCACCCAAACCATCAACGTATTCAACAATCATCTCATCTTTGTTAAAATTGTATGGGTTATGAGAAAACAGCACTCCGGCAATTTCTGAATCCACCATTTCCTGAATTATAACTCCCATTCCTGGTTCCGGTGCCTGAAGCCCTTGTTTAAAAGTGTAGGCAATAATTGGCTCGCTCCACTGCGATGCCCAGACACTTTTAATATTTCTTTCAATCGCAGATACAGTTAGACCTACATTTAATTCAGAAGCATATTGCCCTGCAAATGAGTGTTGTTCTAAATCTTCATTTATTGATGATGAACGAATTGCCAGCTTAACATTTTGGTTTTTGAAATGAGGAATAATTTTTTCCCTGATCTCCGTTGTTAAGCTTCCTGGAAATTCTGCTTCACGGATAGCCATCCGGAAATTTTTGGCTGCCAGTTTGCATTCAGAAAGTCCGTTTCCATTTTGTATGCTTTTTTTTAGCCTCAAAAGCTCATTGTCAAGCCGGTTAATTGTTAGAAAATCCTGCAGAGCAGAGACAGAAACAAAAAATGTTTCAGGAAGATTGTACCCGAACTTATTGAGCCTTACAAGGTTAGCTGCCTTGGCACCAACTTTCTCAATGGAAATATTTTCGTTTATTTTAGAAATATAAGCCATTACATGAACATCTCTTCATAAAAACAGGTTACTTCACGGCCATCATCCAATTTACCCGTACGCCGATATCGCACATATCGGGAGTTGGCTATCATTTTTTTGAGTACTGAAAACACTTTGTATTTACCGCTAATATGGAAAAGTACTTCAATGATTTTTATAAACAAGGTAAACTGTTTAGAGAGGCCTGACATAAAAAATATTATATCATCAATTTTGTTGGACTTATTTAAAGTAAATGCAAAGTTTTTTTGATTTGATTCGTAGTTGATTTTGTTTTTATCACTTTTTACTTCCGGTGAGTGATCGATCGTTAATCCTGAATTTGTAACATCTAAAGCTATTTTTGTAGTGATCTTGTTTTTTGAAATAATCTCGCCATAAATAAACAACTCATCTTCAATAAAATATTTTCCCCAATACCAATATTTTAAGGCTTTCTTTAAATTCCCACTCCCGGAATTAAAATCGTGGTACCCACGGCCTTCAAGATTTAATTGATTACCATCCCAATTAACTTTTCCTTTTCCTTCACATAAAGGCGCGTATACAATCCAATCAAATGCAGCCTGTATATTTGGATCATTTAAGAGTTTATTTTTGGGTGGTTCTTTTATTTGTAGTTTATCTTTAAATGATAATTCTAAATCAAGTTTCTCATCCTGAACTTTAACAAATATTTCATTGCCTGTTTTGGTTATGAAATTGTTTTTGTCATATTCCAATCTAAAAGGGTCTTCGCTAAATGTTTCCTGTGATGCAGGCAAAACAAAAAAATGATGCAAAAGTACCCGGTTATCTTTATAAATGTAAATATCAAAGATAGCAATTGGAAAAACAGAGTTAAATGGTTTTGGATGAATGGTACAAATTATATCGTGTCCATCAGGACTATGCAGATCGAAATAGTACCATTTAAAATCGGGATAGCAGCTCAAATTTTATAGGGGAATATTTAAACCTTCCAGGATTAAAACCCGGAAGGCTGATAAATTAGTGGATTAAAGTCATCTTTTTAATAGTAGTAAAACTCTTGCTTTGCAGGCGATAATAATAAATTCCACTGGAGACAGAATTGCTGGTATTACCTTTTCCATCCCAGACAACCGAATGTTCACCAGTGTTAAACTCGGCATTAACCAATGTTTTTATAAGTCTTCCATTTATGTCAAAAATATCGATTTTTACTTTTGCATTTTCCGGTATTACGAACGGGATAAATGTTGATGGATTAAATGGATTAGGATAGTTTTGTTTCAACTCAAATCGTCCCGGCAGGACATCCTGTGCCAATAAAACAGGACCATGATTTTCAACTTTTCCTGCATAAGAAACATCTTGAATTATATACCAAACCTTCTGGTTCTTTGGATCAAAATTATCTGTGAATGAATATGTTTTTTTAGTGGAAGCGTTTCCGCGCCCAAGTATTAAATCTTCATTTACTTTAACAAAACTATCCATTTCAGGAGATTGATGTTCATTATTTACAGCCCGCAAAATATTAAACCCGGCATTTTCAAGCTCAGATTGAACAACCCAACTAATCACATTACTTCCATTTACCCTGTTAGCAGAAAAAGATGATAATTCTACCGGTAAAGAACTGTCTCCATTTTTTGCAAAAACCAAAACTTTATGTACATAAGGAGATTCGTTCGCAAATAGTTTTAAAGTGTGAGAACCAGTTGTTGCCACATCGCGACGGATGCAAATTGTTTTAAAGTCTCCAAAAAGAGTGTTCCCGACAAATGATGAACTGTCAACTTCCCATCCAAAATCATAGCCATCCAATTCAATCCGCAATTCATCATCATCCGTGCTGTCAATAAATGCAGTCTGATGTTTCCAGCCCGGTTCTTCATCTGCGCTGCCACTAACATAGATTACAACTTCACCCGCATCTGCATTGAAGTTAAAAGTTTGCCATTCAAAATTGTTGCTTGCTGCCGGCGCGCTTGCATCTACTGTCTGGTTTAAAACAAGATAACCTCCATTACTACCAACAACAGTCGCATCATATAAAATAGGTGTTTTTTCGGTTTCAAAAGAAAGAGAATGTGACCCGGCTGAAAGTGTTGTATCAATTACAATTGTCTTCAGAGCGCTTTGATCAACATCGCCATTCCAGCTTCGGGCAGAATTAAAACCAAAATCCTTGGCATCCAGAATCATTTTTATATCATCATCGGTATCGTAGCTATCAAGCTCTTCTGCTTTACCGGATGCAATAATTACAACTTTTGCACCACCTGCCGGAACAGTAAAATTATAAGGCCCTTTAAATGCACCATCTGAAATTCCATCATCGATTTCATTTATTACTTCGCGCAATAAACGCGCACCAACCGGGGCATAAGAAGAATCAGCTTTATAATCACCTTTTTTAATTTCAATAAAATCAACAACAAACTCACTATTCCCGGTCCAGTTATTTGATGTAACCTTTATTGTATCATTCCCTGAAATTGGATTTGTTGTAAAGCGATATACCAGATTATCATTCCAACAGTTAAACGAATAATCTTCATTCAATATCCCGCTATCAGGCCAATCTGCCGGCGCCTTGCTTTGAATGAGAACCCCATCAATATATTGCTCATAAGAATTCCGGCCGTCCCGAATAACTTTGTAGGTATGCCATTGCGTATTGTCAATATTATGTGGTGAACCATCATCAAGATCTATACTAAAATCATATGAAGGTAGGACAGTTCTGTGTGTTCGTGCTTTCCACCATGTTTCTTCAGCTGCCCAGGATGAATCCAGGTGTGCAGTTTGTTCCATAAACCAAACCGCCTGATTTATATTTATTGGTACCCCTTCTGATTTCCAAAATCCCCATCCCCGTGAACCTACAGGCAAAGCATTCAATGTTTTCACGCGAATTGTCACAATCATATAATCATCTTTGCCATAAATGGGACGTTGGTCAGCAGTCATTATGCCCACATTATGCATTCCATCAAAACCCGTTCCGGGTAATAAATCTCCATCACCTTCAGGATCAGATAAAACAGCATATAAATATCCTCCCATTGAAGTAGGATCCAATTCTCCACCATGGTTTTGAAAAATCCACCAGGTTTTATCAGAGTTGAAATCATCTCTTTGAAGATCGGGAACGATATAAGCTTGAGAAAATAATTGCTGTGCTATAAGTAGGAAAAAGAAGATTAAACGGACATCCTTGTATTTAGCCACGCTTCACCACCTTGGTAAAAAATTTAAAGATAAAACTATTCTTAATCATTGTTGGGGAAAAGACCCCTCGTAACATGCCCAAAACTATAAAGATTGTTACGAATTTCCAATTATAATATATCAAGATCATGTTTAAGGATATGGCAAAAATCACACTAGGAAACGAATGATGAAGAAATTGAAATATACTGCTTCCCGATGGTTTAAAGGGATTAACATCAATCTTGTTCTTACTAAATATCAGAGTAAAGCTGTAAAAGTACATTCCTATATATAAAACTGCTGTTCCAATTAATGCCAGGAAAGGTAGAAATTCTAAATAGAACAAACTTGTGAGAAAATATAAAACTATGCCTAAAAGAAGAATTTTTTCTGCTTCCAGGGAAAATCGCAAAATTGTTTCAACTTTTTTTTTTCCCTGACCAACTGTATAGGTTGATGTTCCCGTAGCAATATCATTTTCATAATCTTCAAGCTGATGATTTATATCGGATGAAGCCCCGCGGAAAAAAACATAAACTGCAAGAAATAAAAGCTCCCATCCAAAAGAAAAATTAAATGCAGTAAATACAAGCAGGATTGGAATTAGCCTTTGAGCAAATACGACAAATAGTAAACCGACTTTACCCCGCTCTTTTAAACGAATAGGCGGTAGACTGTAAAAAGTTGTAATCACTATCCAGAATAGCCAAAGAAGAGCAAAATTTTGATTACTTGTAAAATGCATCCCTGCAAAAATACTTAGGACCAAAAATAACAAACTGACCAGGATAGCTTTGGGTTTAGAATCATCTTCGAAGGTATTACTTTTACCATGCTCCCGATCCAGGTCGATATCTGCATAGTCGTTAATTAAATATCCGTAGGTTGTAGAAAAAATGCTGAACAAAAGGAAAATGAATATATCCAACATGAACTGATCGCTGTAATTAAATGTGCGTAAGCCAATGTAAAAAACAACAAAAAGGTTTTCAAAAATTGAATTGTACGTTAAAACAGCCCAATTTCGCCAGCCAAGATATTTTTTAATAAATGTCCACATAGTTTAAAAATTACCCAATGTAGGAAGTAAGTATCTTATTTTAGAATCTAAAAAGGAAGTCTATAAAATTAAGAAAAAGTAAATACTGTTCTTTGCCGCTATTCCTGAAAAACCAGGACTCTATTTAGAACGGGTTTGTTTTCAACATAGATTTTTAAGGTGTGTTTTCCGGCTGGAAGGTGTTCCCGGACAACAATAATATCGCTTAATCCAAATTGGCGGTTTCCATCAAGAGAAGACTCAGGGTAATCAACTTTCTTCCCATCAATTTCAATGCTTAAATGATCATCACTTTTATCATCATGTGTAGATTTATCTATATGGTTCCAGCCTGGACTTTCAGAGGCAATCGCACTTAAATATATCACAACGGGTTTTCCATTAGAGATAAAAGAATAATTTTTGTTTTCTGATTCGTTCAACAGGACTTTACCGGACGGACTGTTTAACACTAAAAGATCACTTATAAAAGGTGTGTTCTCCGAAATAGCTTCTAATTTTAACAAATCGGAGCTGTTATCCAGTTCAAGAATTTTATTGATCTTGTTATTATTTGAACCATGCCAGGCTGTTTCTACCTTATTATTATTTTCTGAAAGTCGCAAAGTCAGTTTGTCTGGTCTATCAAAATCAGCATAGCTTTCTGCATTTACGGACATAAGCACAATTGTTTTTCCTGGTAAAACAGATATTTCCTGATCGATTAATTTTTCATTATTAGTGCCATTACCAAAAACCAATGGTTTTTCATACACCTTAATACTTCCTTCAACTGGATAGGATTTTCCAGTATTGTAACCGGAGTAAATTTTGACATAATCCACAACCATCTCACTTGTTCCACTCCAGGCAGCCCTTTGAATTCCTTTTGAACGGCTGTAAACCTGGTTGTCAATCCATAGGTGAAAACCCATTCGTCCGGTTGGGGCAATCCCACCCGATGTATGATAGAGTTCTCCATCGACAAAATAATCTGTCCTTTTGGAATTCAAATCCCGTACAATTTTATATGTGTGCCATTCGTTTTCTTTTATTGCAATGTCTTTTAAATCAACTCTCTTTTTCTGGATTGTACCAAAACGGCTCCAGCTAAATTTTGGCTTCCCTTCAAGATGTTGTTCCATAAACCAGGCCAGGTTATCGGCCTTGCCCATTTTTGCAGCTTTCCAAAAACCCCAACCACGACTTCCAGGAAGCATATTATTTAGAAGTTTTACACGGGTTTCAGTCGTGAGAACTTTTATTCTTTTTGAATAAATGGATTGGCGCTCCGAAATTCCTACGTTGCATTCCAAACTATTTTCAGGATTTAATAATCTTATTTTTAGATAACCCTTGCCGTTTATAATTGATTGAGGATCATCTGCAACCAGGCCATCACGATGATAATCCCACCAGCTTTTTGTGCTGCTGAAATCATCAATTTTTACCGGCAAAATGGTTTGGGATAAAAGTGTACTAATACAAAGAAATGATAGTAGAATTATTTTCATAAGAAGGAATAAGGATTCCACCACTCATGGTGATGGAATCCTTTTTAATTTAGCTGACCCGTTTAATTAAAAAATCGCTCAAGGCTTTAAGCTCGTTGGCTTTGTCCCCAAAAATATCAAGTGCTCTTAAAGCTTTTTCAGTGTACTCTTTAGCCTGTTTTTCTGCTTCTTCTTTTCCAACAAGCATCACAAAATTCATTTTATCATGTTCAAGATCTTTACCAACAACATTTGTTTCGCCGACAACATCCAGAATATCATCTACAATTTGAAAAGCAAAACCAATGTTTTCAGAAAAATCTTCAATAGCTTTAATCTGTTCAGTAGAAGCTTTACCAATCAAAGCTCCTGCTTTTCCGGCTGCTGTAAAAAGTGCAGCTGTTTTCTTTGCGTTTATAAACTCAACAATATTAAAATCTATATTTTTACGTTTTAGCTTTAAATCAACAAATTGTCCGGCTGCCAATCCTTCAAATCCATAAGACTGTGTTAAGATTTGCGAAATCTTGTTTCTAGTTTCAAGGTCAATTTTTTCATCCATTAATACCAAATCTACAGCTTTAGAAAGCAACGCAATACTTGCACACAGCGCCACATCTTGTCCAAAAACCACATGGTTTGATGGCTTTCCTCTTCGGAGCTGAGAATCATCCATATATGGCAGGTCATCCATAATCAACGAGGCGGCATGAATCAATTCCACAGCGCAGGCCGTTTTGTGCATTGCTTCTTTTTTTATACCAAACATATTGCCAACAAGATTTGTAAAAACCGCTCTTACCCGTTTTCCACCACCAGCAGAATATGCAGCGGATTTATATAAACCATCAATCAATGGTTCATTGTTTACTAAAGCACTTTCAATTTCCGTATCAACCATACGTTTTATTTCTTCTAAAAAAGTATTTATTTTTTCACTCATAGGGAACCCCTTGGGTTAGTAGGTTTTAATTGGTACAACCAATATTTTGTATTTGATGTTTCACCATATTTGAGTTTTGTAAATATGTCACTTTCACTGTTCACAATCTTTTTTAAGAACGGCCGCTTTGAAAAATCTTTTTCTTCAATAAACAAAAATTCTGCTTTTTGATGTTTCAAATATACACTCAAACCGTCCAGCGAAGCAAAAGGTACAGGACAGTATTTTACTTCTGAAAAAAACGAAATATGTGGAACCAATGAAGCTATTTTTGAATCCACACCAGCTATTCTTTTTAATTCGCCTGCCAATTGTCGATAATAATCTTTTTCTTCCATTTTTTCTGTTACAAGCATATATGAAGGAATTATAGTTAAAACGACCAACGCGGTAATCGCCACCATTTTTGTGTTTTCGTTTGATATAAGTTTCCCGAACAATTCAGCCAGGTAATCAAGTCCTGCACTAAAAAAAACAATTCCAAACGGGATGATCAAATGTAAAAACCGCTCTTCAATGTGGGTAACCAAGTAAACGGATAAAGGCGTGATCATTAGAAAGCCGTATAACAATAGCTTCCTTCTGGCTTTTAACGTTTTTCTTAAAGCAAAGAAACCCAATACAAAAAATAAAATATATACAATTGGCGTTACAATGCCTTTGGCAATTCTATAGGCAACCATTTTAATATTGTAAAAGATATATTTAAATAAGCCTGAAACCGCCCCGGATTTTTTTACAGTTATTTCTTTAGAACTGTTCATTAAGTCGATTGTCGCCGCATCTTTGTATAAAAGGGCATGTGTTGCAAGTTGAGAAGAATCTGCAGATAATGCGTATCTTGCTTGCAGCCCAATTTCTTTGTTGTCCAATTTTTGACCGGATTTTTCAATAAGTCGTTTTTGATGTGCCTGAAACTTGCCTTGCGCCCTCACAAAATTAATTTTTGGTGAAATTGAAAAATATCCTAACTCTTGAGAAACGCTTATCCCGTAAAAACTTGCACCAAGCGCAAAAATAATAAGATTTGTAAACAAAAGCTTAACCGGCATTCTTTTCATAAATAATAACACAGCCTGAATAAATATGAAGACTATAAAAAATAACAATGCTTCCGGCCGCGTCATAAAGGCCAGTACATAAAGAAATGCGAGAGCAATTGTATTTTTGATAGTTGGGTTGTTAATCAAAAACCAGCCTTGTACAAAGATTGACATCATCAAAAAAAGATAAAGCGATTCTGTGGCTACCTGGCTGGAAACAGCTATCAAACCGGGGTGAACCGCAATCAGCAAAGCAGCAAAATAGGCTAAGTTGCCTTCAGGTTTTAATGATCTTACAAAATGGTAAACCAGCAATACAAGCAGAATTCCAAAAATGAGAGATACTATTTTGCCAGCCATAATGGATGAAAAAAGAATACTAACCAATCCCAACAACAAGGGATATAAAGGTGGCTGGATTATATCGGGGAAATGAGCCCCGTTACTTTCGTATTTAAATTCATGAACCAGATTATATCCAAGTGTAGCATATTGCGTCCCATCAGGTGAGATATAATCAAATGATATTATAAAATAAAGCCTGAGAATTAAAGCTACAGCAAGAATTATTAAGAGAAATTTATCCGGTTTCAAATATTGTTTTCTATTTGGCATTTTTTATGGATTTTGCTTTCTTCTTTTTAATCATATTTGTGAATTCACCAATTAGGTTTTGATAGTCACTTTTTCTAAAGATAAGATGTGTAAGGGAAAAGGAAACGAGTGTAGAAACGCCAACTGTTATAAACATAAAAATCGATTCTTGTGGGAAATACAATAACGCTCCTCTGGTTACTCCAGTTAAAATTGCTACTTGAAATATTGCATAAAGAAGAGCCGTTTTTTGTGATCTAAAAAAGTCTGATATCTTAAAGTCCAGATTCTTCTTCATTAATCGAATCATTAGAAGCGCATAGATTGTGTTGGCAATAACGATTGCTAAGGCAACACCGGCAATATTGTATGGCAGCAAAAAGTAAATAAGAACTGCCATTGAAAAGAGAAAAATAATCTGGGCTTTCAAACGGTCAGATGTTAAATCCATTGCCAACGTGACTGGGAAAAAAACCATAATGAGTGTATTCAATAATCCGGATGCACACATAATTTGTAAAGGTAAAACAGTCGGCAACCATTTCTCGCCATACAAAACAACTATTAGCGAGGGAGCAGCAAAAAACAACCAAATAAGAACCGGGTAACCTACCAGAGAAACATAGTTTAATACTTTGGATAAATTTTTAACAACCCGTTCACGATCTTCATTTATTTTGGAATAGGCTGAAAAGAGTGTTTCATTTACTGTCCGCCCTAATTGCTTGCGGGTTAGGTTCATCAGATTAAATGCGCGTTCATAGTAACCTAATGCGCCCATTCCAAGGAATTTACTTATTAAGAAATAATCAATGTTATTAGTAAAATAATTCAAATAAGATATAAATGAGACTTTCATTCCATAAGCATATACTTTTTTAAAACTAGCAATACTAAAGTAAAAATTTGGGACCCAACGCGAATATAAAACCATTGCAAGCATCATGGCCAGCGTCCCAATCAATTCACCAAGAATCAAACTCCACGCCCCAAAATTCATTAAGGCCAAACCAATTGCAGCCGGGTAATTAAAAATCGGGCGCATTGATCGGCTTATGGAAAGCTCTTTAAAGCGTAAATCTCTTTTTAAAATATTTCCTGCAACCAAACTAAAAGCTGCAGCTAAAAATGTAAGAGAAATAACCTGGATAACTTTAGTTACTTTTGGCTCATCAATCCACTCTGCAAAAAACGGGGCAACAAAATAAAGCGCAGCAGCTACTATAAGGTTTATTGCAAAACTTGCTGTAAAAATTGTATCAATTTCGTTTTTAGAGATATCTTTTCTTTGTACAATTACAGAAGCGAATCCCATATTTGTCAGTCTGCGCGAAAAGCGGATTATAATTAGTGCAAGTCCATACAATCCAAAATCTTCAGGAAATAATAAACGGGCTAAAATTATTCCTGATATCAGGCGAAAAAATTTATTCACCACAATATTCATGGCATTCCAAATTATGCCAAGTTTGGTTTTTTTGGCTAAATCAGTTTTCATATTGTGGAATTAAGTAAATAATAAAAGATTAGCGGACTAAGTGTAGTTTTTTTGTTTGAGTAAAACCAGATGAAGTTAAAAGCCGGTAAAAGTAGATACCACTACTAAGTGAACCTGCATTAAAGGTAATTGAGTATGCCCCCTGGGCTTGTTGCTGATTTACCAGAACACGAACTTTCTGCCCTGACTCATTAAATAATTCCATCTTAACATGGCTTTTAGCAGGGATGTAATAGTTTATTACAGTTTGAGGATTAAATGGATTTGGATAGTTTTGCGAAAGGACAGCCGTTGGTGGAAAAGGATTTGTTGATATTTCTAAAACACGTAACAAAGAAACCTGCCCATCCAAAGCCTGTTCCGATAACCGATAATAATAAACACGTGATTCTTCAACATCAGTATCGCTGAAAGAATAATTTGAAATGACAGAGCTATTTCCTTTTCCCTGGATTTTGGCGATTTCTTCATACACCAAATTTTCTGTGGCACGTTCCAAAATAAAAAAAGCATTATTTAATTCAGATTGTGTTACCCAATTTAAAACAATTTTATCTTTTTCAACTTTGGCATTAAATGAAGACAATTCTACCGGAAGTGATTGATCAGGGTTATCCAAAGTATTAAACCAAATCGTCCCAGCAGAAGTATTTTCAGCAACAAAAACAACATCACTTGTATTACTTAATATCTGGTAAGAGAGAGAAACATTATTAAAAGCATCACCATTGTTTTGTAATACAGGTACCCAATCTGAGGAAGAAACATTACTTAAATTATCTTTATCCAAAAGAACGTACTCAATTATTCCGTCATTTTTTGCACCAATAATAAGAGTTTGTGTATCACCATTTAATGCCAATGCAGGTCTGGTTGCACCCAATCCATCAACTTCATAACTCTCCCAGGTTGCATTAGAATTTCTTTTATAAAGATAAAAATAGGGTGGCGGACTTTTTTTATTTTTCCCAATCATATACAAATTATCACTTGCATCCCGGATTATATTTACATGATCATCCGCATCCTCGCCCGAAGTTGGTAAAGATTCACTAATCCAGTTAGATGGTGTTGTTGGGGAATCTGTATCCGGCAGTCTGTAAAACTGGAATCCCTGGTTTGAAGATCCATCGCCTATAAAAAGACCAATCTGATCATCAAAGGCAATAGCATCTGTAATAGAACTTGCATCCACGCCGGTTGTAATTGTTAAAGTTGTCCAGCTTACTCCATCGTTTGAACTATATAAAGCTTTTACTGAACCGCTGGAACAATAAAATATAAAAAGGTCTCCATCTGCTGCTTGTGTAATACAAGCCGGATCATTACCTAAAACGCTTTCAAGATTGATGGCAATTGGAAATCCGCTATCTTCAGTCCAGCTTCCACCACTGTAGCTAAGGCGGGTAAATTGCTCAGAACCTTTGGAAACAATCATGTATAATTTATCAGTTGATTCATTTACAAATGCGTCAGCACTGGATTCCCCGACAATTCCTGTTTCCAAATTCAGGGACCAACTACTTCCGCTAAGTTCTGCAATAATCCATTTATTATTTATAGCTTTAAATACACCCCACCAGGTGTTATCGTGATATAATACCTGGCTTTGGTTAGATTTTTCCATATCTGCGCTTGCATTTGAAATGGCCGCGCCTGATACTTGAGCATAGTTTTCCTGAGGAATAAAAAGAAGTAAAAAGGCTGTAAAAAATAATATATTTAAAAATGAATGCTTGATAATCTACTTCCTTATAGGTATTAACTTCCCAAAAACTATTAATTACGGTTTAATAAAAGAGCCATTAGTTTACTTAATGTCTCTTCGGCCAGTATTCCCGGTGAACGGTCTGTAAGAATTTGCTGATGCTCATAATTTTTTAATGTATCCCGGTAATAATCTTGAAACATTTTAATACTTTGGGCATCCAGTTGAGGTTTTCGTTCAACAATTACTTTGGGTTCATTATATAAAAAAACTACATTATCCGGCTTGGGGAAAAATTTGCAAATAAAAAAACGGGCAAATCGAAAACCCTTTACCGGTCGTTTTTTATATATATGACGTAAATCATAAACATATCGGTCACTTAAAACAATTTGTCCTTTTTTAATTGAAGGACGTACAAGCTTAAAATAACGATACCACAATTCCAGAAAAATACTGGAATAATACGTTAAACCTTTTAACTGCTGTTTAAATTTCTTAAAAATTGATTTTTTTTCATTTTCTGCAGGTAGCGATATTTGCTTGTTTAAAACCCACTTATGCCAGGGGGAAAGTGAATGTCCCCACGGGCCCATATAAACTATTCTATGCTTAACACCTTTTACATCTTTTAAGTTATTATCCAACGTTTCGATAAGTGAACTTTTACCTGCTCCATCAACCCCCATAAAGGCAAAATGCACGCCTTTATTTCTATTAAATTTTCTGATTATATTTTTCAGGTACCAGACTCTAAAACGGTTTGAAAAAGAAGTTAAAAATATGCTTCGAACCTCATTACAGAATTTTATTGTTTGATCACTGGGTTCAGAAAACTTATCCGGGGCTTTTATAAATTGATCAACTATATTTTTTATCTTAGGGCTTTTGATCTTTGTTTCAATATATTCCCAATTTAATCCGCTGTTTATAAGTTTTTTAATAATAGGCAGATGTTTAACCTGGATGTGTGATTTACCTAAAAGATTATGATAAAAATAATGTAAAAAACTGTCTTCTCTGGATAATGTATAGAACATATCATTTTTTATTCGCCTATCAAAGATTCCTTCAAGAGAAAGATACTCGATACCATTTTGAATCATAGCGAAATGAACGTCAATAAGAAGCAGTTTGTTTTCTGTATAAATAGCATAAACCTTTTTTTTAAGAACATCCCTCGATTTCCAAAGGATAAATCCTGCCTCTTTAACAATACTGTCAAACAATGCAGAATCATTTGGATGAACTAAAACATCCAATTCGGATTCACTAAATGGATTGCTTTCATCTGTTCTTAATAAACAATACCGCAAATTGCTTTGGTTTAAATGATCCACAACCAATGCAAAAACATTAGAACTTGTCAAATGATTTCTCAAGTCTGTTTTTAATTTGTAATGTCAGTTATTTGGTTGGTCAATAAAATAGTCAATACGATTTAATACAGGAAAAATGTTTGCTTCCAACCAGGCTTTATCCGTAAAAGAACGGTATAATAAAAGCTTCCAAATACGGTCAATCCAGTAATAAACAACTAATGTCATTGGATCGGGCATATCCATATCTGATTCAGTACAATAATCCTGATATGATTTTAACAACTCACCAGGGACTTGTGTGAAATTTAACATAAATTTCGCCAACCCTAATTTTTGATAATACTTCAGTCTTATGCTGTTTGTAAACACTGAAGCGACGTCTACCAGGACCAATCCTTTTTGTTCACTCATATCCCAATCAATAATTCCCTGTAGTTCGCCATCTTTATTATAAATACAATTTTCAATTTTAAAATCCCCATGGCAAACACTTGTTTTCAACCGTTTGCCCTGTAGCGTATTAAACAAATACTTTTCTATTTTTTGAATAGCAGGTTTTGTTTCAGAATAATCTGTTAACCTTTCGTTTATCAGATTGAACATCGGTTTGACATAAGTAGTAAATGACTCTTTTTCAATTAGGATATTTTCTCCAAAAGCAGAATGGATTTCTGAAATCTTTTTAAATGCTTCATCATAAAGTTTATCGACACCCTGGTTATTTTTCCCGTACAATATCCTTACGTTTTTTTCACCAACAATTTTTTCCTGAATAAAATATTGGAAAGGAACTGTTTTTTCCAAGATTATCGGCTTAGGAACAATTTTAATATTATTATCTGAAAGGTATTTTAGAATGGAATGCTGTTGCTTTAAACGACCGAGTGAACTAACACCTAATGGAAATCTTACAAAATAGCCATTTCCATCAATTGTAATATCCAATATTAAAACCTGACTACCTGAGATAATTAGACGTTTTATAACTGTGTCGTAATCAGGACTACAAATATTTTTCTCTTTACAAATAGCTAAAATCAATTCCTCAATCGGATTTATGAGTTTTTCATCATATTCTTTTTGTGCAATGGCAACCGTTTGATTTTTCTGAAGGTAAAAACCACCATTCTTTTTTAACCAGTTTTTTAAAGGACTTTTTGTTAAAGTGTTAATATTAGATTGAAAATTAGGCCGAATAAAATGAACAGGTTTATGTAGGCCCGGAACTATATAAAACAACCATTTTAGTTTTAAGGTGTCAGGGACATCTGAACTTGTTTTTAAATTCGAAATATTTTTACCATTATTCTTTGATAAGAAAAAATTCCGGTAAAACTTATACCATATTGAATTTCTGGAGTCAGACCATTCTAAATGAACCAAAGTTGAACTATCTAATATGTTGTCAGAAATGTAGTTTAGAATATTCTTTGAGAATGATTTGCGTAAATCGATTACAACAAGATCAAACTTAGAAACGTCAATGTCCGGATTTTTTAAATCAAAATATTGTGCTGCAATATTCTGGTTAACTTTATTACCCGCCTTAAATTTTTCCGGAAGTGCAAATGAAACTTTCAAATCGAAGAGATCAAAATCTATATCTGTTCTGGAAGGGCGGTCAGTTATTATTAGCATTCTTTGTTTTAAATAAAAGGGACATAAATAAAAAATAAAATTAAATGCCCATTCTCTGTTTAAATAGTTCAATCAGCACCCTGTTAAATAAAAAATTCTGTAAAAAAAGAAATGTTTGAATTATTAATTCTTTGACGTAAAAGAATTTCTCTTCTTGGCGTGTCTAAAAACTTACATGTGTTTAGTAGATTTAGAAATATCCCACACAAAGGGGTTTTTGTCACGGAGGTAAAAATCAATCATGCCCATAAAACGTGAATAACCTTCAACACTAATCAGCAAGCCCATAAAAATAATATGTTTTGGATTCCATTTTTGGCTTTTTAAAACATAACCAAAAATATTTCCTGAGCTTTGTGTAAAAACATGATGCCCCATCGAAGCTGCCAAATGTCTGTGGCCTGATGCAATCCTGCGGCGCTGCTTAATAAAATCTCTTACAGTCTCAGGACCTTTGTTATGCAAAATTGCATTCTCGGCATAAGCCAGTTTAAAGCCTTCTTTGTTCAGGATTCCTTCAATGGCCGCTTCATCTACAGAAGTATACTTTGGTATTCTGGGAACCAGGTTGCGGAAGGCAATCATTTCTCCGCATTTTGGATGATCCAATGCCATGGCGTGGTGCAGTTCCCATAAACGATGCACAGAATATCCTACAAAAGTTTTACGATCATTTACCGGCACTGGGTGAACACCACACATACCAACTTCTTTATCCGAAAATGTTTTTATCATTTCTTCAACTGTGTATGGTTCTGTCACAGTATCAGAACTTTCAACGATGGTAATATCGCCTTTTGCCCGCGCTAAAAAATCATTTATTGCGGCTGCTTTACCCATTCGGGTTGCCTGAACA
This sequence comes from Calditrichota bacterium, assembly GCA_013112635.1. Classification (NCBI taxonomy): domain Bacteria; kingdom Pseudomonadati; phylum Calditrichota; species Calditrichota bacterium. The sequence continues at coordinate 349,892 of JABFGF010000004.1, forward strand.
ATTAGCTTTATTCGTTTATCTTTCTTTTCATATTCGCGAACAATCTCATTTGTACGATCGGTTGATCCGGACGAGACAACAAATATTTCTTCAATATGTCCACTTTTTAATTCCTGGTTTAATAAACCATCGAGGCATTTCCCAACCAGTTTTTCTTCATTATAGGCCATTACGCCGACACTGACGGAATAATTTTCCTTAATCTCAAATTGCCCGCCATTTTTCAATTTTGCAGGATTAATAAGCTCATCATATTCTTCAACAAAGCGCTCATACTCTTTCTTTAAATATACCAGGTGACGAAAAATTTCTAAAACGGGGGCACTATATCGCAAAACATAAAGAAATGTTTTTAGTTTATTTTGCATCCCTACTTTAGAAACCCGGTCAAGAGTATCACGGTAAACAAAAGGGATTTCTTTAACTCTTTTTCTGGCCTTATAGGCTAAATGCAATAATTGGATCTGAATTATATATCCTTCGCGGTGCAAATCATTCAGATCAATTTCTTCAAGAACTGATCTGCGATAGCAGCGAAAGCCTGAAGTAAAATCCCAGATAGGTTTAATTAAAACATAAGAGACATACATGCTGGCCAGTTTACTTACGAGCAATTTCCTAAACCGCCAACCTTCAACTCTTACTCCGTCAATATAACGGCTGCCAATTACCAGATCATAATCATGTGATTTTTCCAGGAAATCACTTATATACTGAGTGCCATGTGATCCATTTCCATCCATTGTTATGATTGGATCATAGTCACCTTTCATGGCTTCCTGAAAGCCTATTTTTAAACCATTACCAAAACCATTTCTTTCCGGTTGGTCAATAAGTTTTAAATTAGGATGTTTTGATTGAAGCCTTTGAATATTCTCGCGTGTACCATCTGTAGACATGGCATCCACGATAATGACATCAAAATCTTGTTTAAGTTTAAACAGATTATTTAATACTTTTTCAATTCGTGGAGATTCGTTTAATGCAGGTATTATTATGACTGGTTTCATTTTCTCTTTATTTAGATTGGGGACTGTATTTAAAAACTCCATTTATGAAGCCGATGGACCAGGGTAAAAGACCATATGCAAAAATGAAAATAGCCGACGGATGTTTTAAAATAATTGATCTGTTCAGCTTCCAAAAAATAGACAATGTTCTAAACCACTTAACAACGGGTATAAACGGTATAAAAATAAGTGTCTTTAATTTGCTGCGGGCAATTTTTGAACCTTCAAGCGGTAAAATGTTTAGCATGGTTGAGGTGATTCTACCAACGTTTTTCTGATGTCGCACAAAATCTTTAACCGTTGTCCGGTGATTATGGGCAACCTGTGCTTCCGGATTAAATAAAATTGTGGCTCCGGATTCTACAAGGCGATGATTAAAATCCAGGTCTTCCTGTGGATAATAGTTTGGATTGAAACCACCCAAATCTTCCAGGTATCTGCGTTTATAAGAAATATTGCAGGTAGGGATATGCCCTACTTCGCGCCGGCCTTGTTCAGGAATAAACTCACGGAACTCAGCCATATAACCTGCCCAGGCCACATTGTTCTTAGGATCGTTGCCGTTAATAACCCCTCCGCCAACAGCTGCATGATCAGTCGAGTCGTGCATAGAAACCATTTTCTCAATCCAGTCGGGTTGTGCAACACAATCCGAGTCAATAAACAAAATGTATTTCCCGGTACTTTCTTTTAAACCCAAATTTCTTGCTGTACCCGGATCGGTTTTTGTTTTTAGATGAATATATTTTATTTCCGGAAATTTTGAGCGGACTATCTCCGGTGTTTTATCCTCGGAGCTATCAACAAGAATTATTTCATACGGATCATTATAAGACTGATTCTTAAGCGCAGTTAAAACAGGTTCAATTGTTGTTTCAGAATTATAGGAAGGCAGGATTACTGAGATCATAGTTTTATTATTTTGTTGTTGGCTGTATTTGTTGTCATTCCCTAATTCATTCATCGGGAATCTGAATACAGGTACAAGATTCCTGCTTAAAACGTGCAGGAATGACAGATTTTTAATTAGAATACTTGAACATATTTTTGGGAATTAAGCTTGTTCAAAAATAAACCAGCGGTGATGTCCCCAAACTTGTTTTATTGGAAAGGGTGCTTTTTCCAAAAAGTCATATTTAAGAATATCTTCCTCAAGCCCCGGGTTTGTTCCACTGAAAAAATCAACAATACATTTCTTTTCAAAAGTCGTTTCACCATTCTGTTGATCTTCCTTTACAAGAAATCCAAGCCCTGCTTTGCGCAACATGTCTTCTTTTTTCATGGCTATATCCGGCCACGGCGGAATATCGAGATAACCGGCTTTCTTCTTTTTCCAGCCGTTCTGTTCAAAAAGAGGAACAAAGTTTTTTGGCAAAATATTTTTAATATAAAAATCCGGAATTACCTCATTATTAAACTTTGTACGAAGATGAAAACCAAGTCCATTAGCATTTGGTACACAGATGAAAATTACTTTTTTTGTTGATTTGCACAACGACGAAACATACTCCGGCATATTTTTTACAAACCAGAGACTGGCAAAATTCCAACTCATATCAAATTCATTCTCAGCAAACGGCACATCTCCGGCATCATCAATTTTTTGCAGTTTTGCCGAGAGCGGAACACTGTCCCATACTTTTTGTGATTTTTCAATGCGTTCATCATTTGTATCAAGAACAGTTGGAGTTATCCCCTGTGCTGACCACCAGATACTGTTAATCAAAGAGACACCAGTCATGCCAAAACTTGGTGTTTCCAGAATAGACTGCACATCGTATTCTTCTTTAAGTTTTATAAAATATCTGTGCAGGATAAAGCGTTCATAGGTTGTCCCAATTCCTTCATCCATATGATCGTAATATTCCGGCCAGGTATCTAAAATACTTAGTACGGTTGAAGTTTTGCGTTCGTTAGTTTCCATCAATTACACTTTCAATAGAAGTTAATGTGTCCGCAGGCTGATAGTCCAGTTCATCAACGGTTTTGCTAATATCATAAAACCAATTCCTGCTAATCAATTTAATGCTTGTATTTATTTTTTGCATACCCAAAACCGTCAACAAGAATGTACTCATCCTGTAAACAAACCCGGGGACTCTGTAAATTCCCGGATAGTCTTGTTTTGAGACAATATTAGAAATCTTGTTCACCAATTTCCTTAGGATTACAGGTTCTTTATCAGCAACATGAAAAATTTTACCTGCCCATTTATCATGTTCAATCATACTCGAAATTAAAGTGGCAAAAGCGCTTACATTAAGTAAGTGCAGTTTTACTGTTCCTGAAGGTAGAATTAGTTTTTTGTTTTCAACCATTGAAATCATTTTAGGAATAAATCCATCGTCACGCGCTCCGTAAGTAATTGTAGGTCTAACCACACAAGTGATTAGACTGGCTCCATTTTCAGCTAAAACCCTTTTTTCAGATTCGAATTTTGTCTGATGATAAAGTCCATCTGCGCGTGGTTTATCATCCGGCTTTGCAGGTACTTTTTTAGGGATACTGCCTAAAACACCAACTGTACTGCAGTAGATAAACTTAGGGATCTTGTTATCTTTTGCATAATCCAAAAGTGTCTGGGTTCCGCCAACATTAATTTTGGTGTAATCAGTCAGTGTGCCCATTCCTGCACCACGAATAGAAGCAAAATGAAGAATAACATCAATTTTTTCTTTTATTGAATTCAACAGTTCAGCATCATGAAACTCGCCACTTAAAATATTTAAGTTTGTCTGCTTTTTTAATTCAGAAATTTTTTGTTCGGATTCTCTTCGAATGGGTGCAAAAAGTGTATGCCCGTTTTTGAGCAATTCTTCTGCGATATGTGACCCGATAAACCCGCTTATGCCTGTAATTAAAATATTCATTATGTATTATAAATTGATGGGGTTTCTTTTAATGTTACAAAATTAATTGAATAGTTTTTATTCAACCAGGTAAAATAGTCATCGAGCTGTTTTAAATAACGGTTAACATCTTCTTCAGTTTTGCAATATTTTGATCCATTTGGCATTAATTCATTGGAATGGAACATCATATTTAAAAAGGAAATACCTTTCTTAATAAAAGTGCTGCTCACTTGTTTCATTTGGTGCAGATTCGCATAAGATGGCCTTAACCAAAACATATCAATATCCAATACTTTGCTGAGTACCCTGCGTATGCCGATATTGGGCAACCCATTATAGTTCGCTTCTAAAATAGCTGGAACTTTACGATTGAATCCTACAGATAATGGTACTTCCAATAATTTTGATTGGCCTGATTTCATGATGTCGTTATAATCCAATCTATAGGGCTCGATTGAATTGAGATATCCAAAAGAAGCTTCATAAGATTGTTTAGCCTCTCTAAATGGCACTACACTTGTGTCCACTGTGTAGTCCAAATCTTCCAAAACTTTGATGGTTGTTGAATCAAATCCATATCGCCCGGCTCTGTATGTGCACGGCTTTTCATGCATTGCATCAGCAATTGCATTTGTCAGAACTTCCATTTTTTTAAATTGTAGCTCAATAGGCAGATTATGTGTAAGAGAATTTACAACAGATGCTTCCTCCTCATAAGGTGGATTTACCCAGGGGTGAAGATGAGTGCCTATCTCAGCATTATGATTATCTTTATAGTTTTTTAAAATATTTACAGCATCTTTATTTATCACCACGGGATAATCAATTAAATATGTTGCTTTAACGCCATGCTTATCAAACACCTTTTGAAGCGGGTCGAGCCATTTTATGTTTTCTACGGTATAATGAGTATGATCTTTATATTCACTTCCCCATTCCCGTTCTTCTTCAGTATCGATTGTAACTAAGAAATTGGTCATTTTTTTGATTTATTAGATGATTGTTGGTAAGTAGAAAATTTCAGTCAGAAAATTGATTCCATCCTTATTAGAGATGGAATCAATTAGATAATTTGTGTTTTTGAAATAGTAGATAAAAAAGTAGAATGTAGTTTTTAAGGTTTGATATTAAAACCAGTTGTTTTCCCGGGAGGCGTCTCGTCTTGCTCACCCGATTTAGTAATCATAAAAGTTGCATTTCCGGATAAGGTGTTTTCGAAATAGAGCACACCTGTTTTTGTATTTGTGTCAACCCCTTTATAATCCCAAAATTGCATATCAGGCTCAGTTATTTTAGAAATAGTATTACCGCCATATGTAATATCATAAGTTGTGTAGGGTTCTAAACCGGTAATAATATGACGTGTACTGCCATTACCATCAATAGAGTATGTAACAACATTTGTATTAACGCCCTCAGATTGATTAAACATAACAACATAGTTTGGTCTGGAGCTATTTTCTCTTGTTACAAAAACGCCATGCATAGCACTACCAACAGTAATCAACTCATTTGCTGCCATCGATGTTACTTTGTTTGCATCTGCAGTTTGCATTATGTTTAAGAATTTTTGATTTGTTTGCGAATCAGTGGGCTTAACAGAAATTTGCCAGCGATGTGATTTTATGGCAAGATGATGCTGTCTCTTTATTACATCACTATCAAAACTTGAAACCCTTGTTGCTTCAACGCGAGCCTGATCAGGTAAGAGTGTTTTTGCAAAAAGTACACCATGGGCTACTCCACCTCCTGTGTAATCCTGATTTCCGCCATCATTATCTCTTGGGCCACCCAGGCTGTTTAATTCTTTTATAATCACATTACTGCCAATATAAGCATCGCCTACTCTGCTTCCGCCATCCATACTTTCTGTTGATGTGTAGCTAACTCCTGATGGCTCCCAGGGAACATGGTAAACCCATTCCGGATCAGATGATGATGTGGTTCTGTCGTAAACAACCAAAAAGTCTGAATCATTTTCTGGATCAGATCCTGGCAACCAGACGTATTCCCTGGTATGTGATACACCGGATTCAAACCCTCTGTTGTTATTAACCCGTCCATGGTAAAAATAATCTTCTTTTCGGGAAATCTGCTCAAATCCGCCCCAATCGTAATCGCCTGCGCCATTTGCCGCATCCTGAACCTCATGAGGTTCATCCATTGATTTATGGCTTTGGGTTTGACCTCCAAATTCCTCATTGCCCCCTTCGAAATAAACTTCATTGTATTGTCTGGCACCTGTATAATCATTTAAATTCCCGTACCCTCTGTGTGCAACATTTCGCGTGTTAACTAATGTGCCAAATTTAGCTAGGGTAAAACCCGGGAAATCATCTGAACCCTTATGACCATCAAATCTAAAATGGCTGTGCGCAGCAGAAAAAACTCCATCTGCCGGGTTGCCAAATCCTGTGCGGGCAAAAAAGGTCCCAAGGTTTTTTGTCCATCTTGATTTTGGTAGGTTTAAATCAGCAGGAGATTTACTTGGATTAGATTGGTAGGCCCCTAAAAATGCCCATAAATAAAAATGAGGATATGTTGGAAAACCAACATCATATGTTTCAATAATATGCCTAAGCAATCCAGCTTCATCAGCATAGCCCGATTCAGCTAACATCCGCGGTAAAAAGTGCATTTGCTCTAACATGGAGCGGTGTTCAAATGAAGGATCAGTTGTCTCTGCACCGCCATGCCTAACATAGGAATAGTGCTGGTTAAAATATTTATGAGGATCCATCGCTGTAACCATAAAAGCCGGATAATTTAACAAGGCATTTCCATTTGCTTCGCCTTGCAAATCCGTAACATAGTTTTCCCCAGTCGCAGTTCTCCAGGCATCAACGTTTAGCATGTGAGTCCTTGGATGCCAGCTGGAATATCCAACCCACTCTGAAAAGCCACCAGAATTTCCGGCAACGAAATTTTTTGCATCAAGATAACCCCAGTTCAGCATGTCATCATAAAAAGTATCAACGGCTTTATCTGCATCAGCATCGACATATCCATCACCCCAAAGTGCCAATCCAATATACCAGGGCTGGGCCGTTTCATAATATTTACTGCTGAACATCTGTTCAGGATCAAGCTGTGGATTGGCGACACTTATATCAAATACTTTATGAGCTACTTTAGCGGTCCTCATTTTTCCGGCAATTGTTGAGCGTTCAGACTCTGTCATAAAATTGAAACTCCAGTCATAAGCTAAAGCTGCTGCATAGGCAACTTCATCTCCTGAACTAAGTCTTGAATTGAGCCTGTTTATTGCACGCTGGGCATATTGCTCAAAAGAAATTGGGTATGAAATGCCAGGAACAGTACCAACTGCTGCGATAAATGCCTGGTGAATTAAAAGTGCACGTAGTGGATCGTGACCTGCTTCATGGAGAATGTTATAGTCATCATTGTCTGGTGCATTTGCTGCCCAATTAACATATTCCTGATATTCTGATTTAAAATAAGTCGAAAGAATTTGTCTCATTTGTGGAATAGAAGCTTCTGTAAGATGCATCCGTGGATGAGATCTATTTTTTAAGGGACTGCCATCTTTAGGGTCAATTGCTAACAACGGGTTAAAGATGAAAATAGCAAGGATTGTTTGAATCAGGAGTTTTTTAAGATATGTCATTTTTAAAATCCATTTTAGTTGGCATAGTGTTTCTTATCATACAATAAAGGTGCCAAACCATTTTTTACGTTTTCTTTTTTTAAGAATGGCAATATGTTGCAAGTTTAATGGGGTCAGCTAAAATCAATAAGCTTCTGTTCTTTTTAAAAGTATTACTTTTTGGGTAATTCATGCACAAAAAATATTAGCTCATGTAATCAGAAACCAAGTCTTCGGCAATTTCTGCCGTTAAACGGGCATTGTTCGACCATGTAAATTTTTCTAAAACATCTTGCCGGGCCTGTTTACCAACTTTAATACGAGACTCATTATTTTCAATCAATTGAAGTAAGTTCTTTTTTAGGGAATCTGCATCATCCGGTGTAAACAATACACCATTTTTCCCATTTTCTATCATATCTTTAATATTGGGCATATCCGGAGCAAGGATGGCTTTTTCCATGGCCATGTATTCCAATATTTTCATTGGTGATGAGTAAGGAGTTGCGTGCGGGCTGATTGCAATATCAAACATAGCAATGTACTTTTGAATTTCGTTATGTTGCACCCTGCCCAAAAACCGGATTGTTTCTTCATTTCCTTTTTCTTTGTTGTAAGCAACAAGCTCATCATAACTTGGGCCATCACCAAGAAAAACCATTGCAGCATTCATTTTCTTCAAATCAATATCTTCCAAAATATTGATCAGTTTATCAATATTATGCCAAGAGCGTAAAATGCCAACAAAGCCCAGTATTGTTTTTCCTTCCAGACTTAATTCTTTCTTGAGCGCAGATGCATCCAAATGCGGATCAAACCTCGTTGCATCTGTTCCATTTGGCAAAACTGTCACTTTACCTGTATCAACGCCATAATCTGCAACTATTTGCTTTAACGGCGAAGATACAACAATTATTCTCGGGGCCGCTGCAAATATTTTCTGCTCACCCATTTTTGAAAGACCGGGAAAGTACACTTTTTCCCATTGCCTTTTTTGGATGGAGTATGGTGAATTTATTTCCAGAATTAAAGGTAAACCTGCTTTTTTTGCTGCCCATAATGCAGAAAAACTAAAATGCGCATAGCGGTCATAGATTATATCAGGTTTAAAATCTTTAATTGCAGACATCAACATACTTTTGCCCTTTAGATTGTATGCAATCTCAGCAAGCTCGTAAACCGGTTTGGGGATAATATTTTTAATTTTATCCCATTTTGATTCTTTTGCTTCCTGTGAAGTACGAAATTGTGTTTGTTCGCCGACGAGCGATGCAACCCGGACTTCATGGCCTTGGTCTTTAAGGCAATTTACAATCGATTGGATGTGAATTCCTTCGGCGCCATCGCCTAAGGTTCTGTGATGATAAAGTATGCGCATTGTTTTTTTCAATTAAAAGTTATTAAAGGGATATTAAATTATTGAGAAGCTGTTTTAAATCTCTATTTTTTTGTCTTTAATCTTTAGACTTATGCCTTCTTAATTAGCTCTATTTCCGTAGAAATAGTGTCCGGAATTGGAGGGGCTTTTAGGTTTTTCTTTATGTCATCAATGTTGTCCACGGTATGAAGCATAACCTTTACCATATCATCAATATTTTGGTTCTCATATTTTATAACACCTTCCGGGCGAGAACCATTTTCGCAGGCGACGACCGGTGTATTTAATGAAAGCGATTCAAGTACAGAACTTGAAACACCATCTTTGAACGGTGTGCGGAGATAAAACGTTGATTTTGATAGCAATGTTAGAAACTGGTCATGATCCATATCCCCGGCAAAATGAACCGCATCAAGAAATCCCAGCTCTTCCATTTGCTCTTTAATTTTTTCCGATCCAAGTGTTTGGCCCATCATTATCAAACGACTGTCCGGTTTTTCTTTATGAAATTTAGCAAAAGCTGTAACCATGTCTTCCAGAAAAAACTCAGGCCGGTACGCAGCATAACAAACAATTGCAGGAAAATGATTTGAAAAAATCTCATCAAGTTCCGGAGTTAAAGGTTGCTCTTCAAACTGCATATATTGAGTACTAAACGCCTGGATTGGAACAATTTTTTTTCCATTTACTCCATACGTCATAATATTATTTTTTACAGCTTCGTTATTACACACAATATATTTTGAAACGCTAAAAATATATTTGTAAACCAATGTTAATTTAGGAGCCTTGTATTTAGGAAAATAAAGCTGAACAGGACCGGCATGAAAAGTTATAACCGGGCGTCGAAATGTTAACAAGCTGATTGTTAAAGACAAAAAGGTTAAAACAAATCCCTTTGGCGAGTCTCCGTTAAGATGATGGTGAATTAGAAACCCTTTTAGACGGAAGCGAAATACTTTTTTTATGTAGTCTAAACTTCCTAAAACCGGTACGAAATCAGCATCTGTTATAAAACGGCCTTTACCAATATTTAAGACTTCACATACATCACCGTTTTTTTCCATTTCCTGTTTTAGAAAATAAACACGCATGCCCCAACCGGCTCTTGGTGGTGGATAAGAAGTTATATGTAAAATTTTTGTAGGTTCCTTGGCCACTATTGCTCTCCTTGTTCCATTTCAAAAATATATTGTGATGATTTATTTTCCATTCCATTTTTAGTAATGGTTTTCAAATTTAAAACAGTCAACTTCTTTTTATCTCCCTTGGTGGTTATAACCACATCACCCCAAAGTTCATATCCCTGGGTTACTAACTTTTTCTTCTCATCCTTATAAAGATGAATTTTATAGCTTGAAGTAGAATTGGAGACAATTATGTCATTTTCGTCTGTTGATATTTCCAATTTGTCTTTCGCGGTATCAAGATTGGGTACGTAAACGGATATAAGTTTTAATGGAAGCTGAGTTTTAACCTCTGCGGAAACAACAGATGCCGGCTCCACAGCACGATATGTTGGTGATATCCAGCCATCTTCTGCATTTTTACCACCTTTTGTGGACAAGAGTTTTATTTCCGCATCATTAAATGAGAACATATTTATTGATAAAGACGACTTCTGTCCTTTCGCCTCAATTATATTCTTTTCATCATTTATGTTAACATCGATATCATTATTAAAATGAAAATGTGGTTTTACAGAATGCACTTTTCCAGAACTCTCGTTTGAATATATTTCATCAAAAACGACCCAAAACGTTTTATCAACAAATGCAAAATGGCGGCGGTGAATTGGCTTATCTTCCTGACGGACATAGCCATAATGTTCGGCACAAACACCCTTTAATAAATTGCCGTCAATTTGTTGTAAAACTTTATATTTTGGTGCATGGCTCCAAACAAGAATTCCTCCTTGTTTTGCTTGCGATTCGCCATTTAATTCAATCGTATTGTGAGCTGCTGTACTGCGGAAATAACAATGCCAGTCAAAATCTCCACGATAATTTGAAAAACCCGGATCAACCAGATATGAATCTCCAAAAGCCGCTAGTTCAATTGCCAGCAGGTCAGCGTGGCCATGTGCCGCTGAAGGTGTTTCATCATGAAAAACGCCGTGGGCTATTGGACCGCAATCCATGTGTGAATAGTGGCTTTCATTTCCATATCCGGAACGAAAAACATTATATCCGCTCTCTTCAAGAAAAACGGTGCTTCGTTCTGGAGACTGGCTTTTCAATGAATGAAAAATATTCTGCTCATCATCTGACAACATCCAAAAAGCTTCTTCCTGGAATTTTTTAGCTGTGTATTTCATATCAGAACGGTTAAACCAAATTGAACCCATTGTTTGATAAGACAGGAAGTTCCAATTTGTCGGATGGCGGAAATATATGGACCGCGCATCATCAATGTCGCCCATGTAAGGAAGCGTTCCATCCGGTTTTGTCATAATCATGGCAAACTCAAGGGCCTTCTCAACCTGGGCTTTCAGTGCATCCGGAATTAAATCATTATTAAGATTTTTTAAGGCAATTGCCTGCAGGTAAAACCCCAATGTAAAATGATGATAAAATGTGGCTTGTTCAACAGAAGCACCATCACTATGAAATTGTTTTCCAGCCTGATCCGCTAAAATATCCCAGGCCTGTTTTTCCCATTTGGCCGCTTCCTTAAAACCGGGGAATAAATAGCCAACCATAAACAAACCGGCTGTTTCTCCAATCAAATGATTATAAGGACTAAAATAAATTGATAAATTTTCAGAAAGATAGGTACCACATAAATACAATAGTTTTATGATATTTTTTACAACATTTACATCCTGCTTGCTACCTGCCATGTAAAAGTGTAACGCCCATACAAGTGCAGTAGCACGGACGCCAACTTCCAAAGCGCTTGCCCATGCAACACCCATTTTATATGGATTTTTTTCAACCCAATCTAAAATAAGAGCATCAAATTTATTCTTATATTTTTCTTCATCGGACAAATAATATGCTTTAGACAGCTCGATCAAATATTGCAGTCGATTTACTTCCCAGACGTGTTTAATATCTCCGGCATTTTCATTTGTAAAAATATTTATATTTCGATAAAAACCCTGTGGATAAGGATTTAATGAAACCGGATCAGACTGCCATGGAATGGGATCGGGCAAAGTGAATTTTACTCCTAAAAAAGCAAACTCATTCTTCAAAAGCGTATCTGCCCTTTTAATGGATTCTGTATATTCTTCCGGAAACTGCTTTTTAAACTCTTCCTTTTTATTCTCATTCAGAGGTTCAGAAATGGTTCGAATAAAATTCTTATCAAAAAAAAGAGAATTTAGATCACCCTCACTATATTTTTTAAATAATTCGCCTTTCCCATTTTCAAAGAAATTAAATTCTGGGTTTGATACCGTTTTTAATTCGTTTTCGGCATTTGCCTTTTCACGACGAATACGGATTTGCTCCCATATTCTGAAGCGAAGTTCGGCAACAGACATGCGAAATATTTTTTTAAATTTTGAAGATAGGGCCATAATTAAAATAGTCGATTTAAGTGGACGGTGAGATTAGCTACACAAGGGTTTTTAATTTTTTCATTGTTTTATACACCACCCAGCGGTTATATAAACCAGAAAGAAAAGACTGCTCCCAATATCGTGCACTCTTTCCAAGATGGTTAATAATATGGGTCATTAAATAGATTTTAAACAGTGGCTCATCCATAATCCTGGGGTTTCCATAACCACGTAAAAATTCAGATTCAAGGTAGCGGATAAATTTGGTTTGGAAAGTAGGTTTAAGTCCCAATATTGTTAATTGATGGTAAAAACGTGTCAGGTCTTTATATGGCGATCCGCTTAATCTTTTGGTAAAGTCTAGAACTGTTATTTTATTATCATTATATAAAACATTAGAAAGTGATAAATCAGAATGAAGATAACATCTCAGATTGCGCTCATCACCTACTTTTTGCCATAAATCAGAAATATAAGTATTTACCCTGTTACGCATGCTCTCATCGAAACCAATTTTTGTTTTCTCAATAATTCTGTCCATGCGCTGATTTATATATTGGTTTATAAACTCTAAACTTATTTCTTCACTGCCTTTTTCATCATCAACAGTAACGGACTGAAAATATTTCAGCCAGCCTCCCACAAGTGAAATCATTTCCATAATAACTGTTTGCGCCCTGGGCGATGGAAACATTTGTGCCGTTTTTGTTAAGTAAACACTTATATCATAACCTTTACTTTCTTTGCTTATGAGAATGTGTTCGATGGAGTCGATATAGAGCGGTTCAACAACATTGTATTTATCACTCTTTTCAAATTTCTCCCACCAAAACAAAGTTGTTTCATGGTCTCTTTCTGATAGTTGTGGCTTATTTTGATGTGAGTGGGTTGTATTGTGTTTTAAATATATGATAAAACTATCTGATTTATGAAAGGTTAACTTTATTTTGTATACAATTGACATGGGCCGTTTTAAAACATCAAGTATTTTATAGCCAGATATATCATAGCCTTTTTGAGCGGCCATGTCATCAATCGCTATTTTTATTTTTTCAGAAAAATCTAATTTTTTAGTTTTATCAATCATGTTATGAAATAGTTTTTAGCTCTTTGCCAATAGTTTATAAAAGTGAGTAACTGCCGGAAACCATTGCTTTAAAAACCGGAAGCGTCATTTTGCTCGTAATATTCATTCTGTTCAAAGCAAAGATATTTCCTCCTGGTTTATTGTACCCTTTTAGCTGCGTCGTCGCACAGGAATAACCCAGTTTTTTTAGTTGCTCAAAATGAATATCAAGAAAATTGCCTTTATCTCCATTTGGATAACTAAACAAATTGCAATCAGTATTCAGATTGGTTTCTATTTCTTTTTTCGAAGTAGAAAGCTCATCAAACGAGTTCTGCTCATCCATCATGTTTAGCAAAGTATGTGTGTGGGTATGAGATCCAATTTCCATTCCTGCCTGATGCATTTTTTTTACCTCATCCCAGGTCATAAAATCATATCGATCAGGATCTTTTTTAATTGCCCAGTTATCATATCCGGTTAACTCAGTCATCTCACCCAATACGCGGTTTTCTTCATTGATTGAATTAAACTTCAAATATGTGCGTACCAATACTGAAGCTTTCTCCCTCTTTTCAATCGAAGAGAGATCCAAATCAACAAGTTTATCAAGATGGATTTTTAACTTTGTCTTTTGGGTATTTAAAATGATGTCATTTACTTTTTCAGTCCACAGCATATATTGCTTTCCAATAAAATCTGTAGAAAGGTAAAAAACGGCGCTGGTATTATTATCTAATAATACGGGCAGTGCAAAATCATAGTTATTTTTAAACCCATCATCAAAAGTTAGTACAACATGAATATTGTCGAGCTTATTTTCATTCAGTCTTTCAACTGCTTCATTTAGTGTAATTAAATCATAATGCTTTTTTAGATATTTAATTTGCGCATCAAATGCCTCTGTGCTAACACAATTACGATAATCAAATTCATCAAAACGGGAAGAATATGGCAAAACTGAGTGGTAGGTAAGAATTAAAACACTTTTACCATTTTTTTGCCTGAAAAGACGGTTTATACCTGAATAGTCTAAAGTTGAATATATTAAATTTTTAGTGAGGTTTTTAAACATTAGGCAACGCTTACACTCTTTTTAGATTTTTTACCTCGAACAAGATTTATAACCTCGGCAACCTCTGCGAATTTAAAGATGTAATTTGATCCAAAAAATCCCAAAGCAGATGCTAAACTGATTACAATAAGCATAGCCGGAGAATCAAAAGAGAAATAGTTCAAAGCGAGATATTGTGAAGTGTAAATAACGCCTATCATAATTAAACTAATGGAAATTGCCGGTTTTAAACTTATAAAGTTATCTTTCCAGGTCCATCCGGAGTTGCGGATATATTCATGAGCATTAACAAAAAATCCAAACAGTGATGTAGCTACAACCGCCCAGGCTACCATAACAATACTTTCTTGGGCAGAGAAAAAAAGGCTCACCAAAAGAAAGATCAAAACAATAGTGTGTGCTTTGGTTCTGTTTTTAACCAAACCTTTTGCTAAAAAAACCGGGTAGAAAACCATTGTTACTGATTCAATTAAACCACTAATTGACATTATTTGAAGAGGCTGGACAGTTAAAATCCATTTATCTCCATAAACCAATGGAATAAGTGAAGGTGCAGCAAAATATAGCCATGTCATTAGGGGAAAAGTAAGTAACGCAACACTGCCCATTACTTTGCGCATTGCAGAAATTAACCGTTCTTCTTCATCCTGGATTCTAGAAAAAGTTGCAAACAAAACGCTGCTAATCATATCAGAAACTCTTTTCCTAGGAGAATTCATCAGATTGTAAGCACGTTCATAATAACCCAACATCCCCAAACCCAAAAATTTGCTGACAAAGAAATAGGCCGAGTTCTTATAAAAATATTGAACATAACTCTGTAGGTTCATCCAAATGCCAAACGAGAAAACATTATTTAAAGCGACTTTATTAAGGCCGATACGCGGTTTCCATTTTGAATAACTGTAAAATGCAATTACCTGGATTAAATCGCCGAGCAACATTCCATAAACTATACTCCAAACACCATGACCAAATAATGCAAATCCTATTGGGGAAAGAAAACGAACCACACCGCCAACAATCCCAATAAGTGATTCTTGTTTAAACTTTAACTCTCGTTTTAGAAGGGAATTTGGAACGGCATATAAACTAATCAGAATAAAAGAAAAAGAAATTACGCGCAGAACATCAACAATTGTATCTATGTGGCCAACATCTTTTGCATTTGTAACAATTGTTGCCAGCTGTGGAGCAAAAATAATAATAATACTTGTTGTTAAAAAAGCTAAAATCAGATTGATTGTAAATGTGGTTCTTATATGGTTTTCATCTATAAGTTTTTTCTGGATCAGAACTTGCGTAAAACCAAAATTACCCAGCCGTTGTGCGAATCGTGTAACAATCAGAACAATACCTATTATGCCAAAATCTTCCGGAAACAATATTCTGGCCAAAACAATGGATGCTACAAATCGCGCACCCTGGCTGCTAACCGCCCGCAGCAATGTCCAAAGTATTCCTTTTTTTGCCTGACCTGCCAGACTTTTGGATTTTACTTTATCGGCCTTGGGTGAACCTTGTTCATTTTTCATTTAGTGCGTCAGAATAAAAGGATTCATAATTTTCAACCATCTTTTCAAGGGAAAAACGGTTGAGCATCTCCTTTTTAGCCCGTTCGCCAATTTCCTTTCGTAACAATTCTTCTGTTATCAATTTTTCGAGTTTTTCTACCAATTCATCTAAGTTATCCAGATCGAACAAATAACCTGTTTTGCCTGAAGAGACAAGTTCAGGATTTCCACCAACATTTGAAGCAACAACAGGTAATTCCGTAGCCATGGCTTCTTGAATTACATTTGAACAGCCTTCGCTTAGAGATGGTAAAACAAATATATCAAAAGCACTCAAATAACCCGGAACATCATTTTTATTACCAAGGAATTTGACTAATTCTGAAACCCCCGCTTTTTCAACTTCTTCCTGAAGATAGGGCCTTAGTGATTTTTCCGGGGAATCTCCAATAATAGTTATCAAAAAGTTTAAATTTTTCTCTTTAAGCTTTTTTGCAGCTTTAATTAAAACCTGGTGGTTTTTAACTTTAACAGTCCTGCCTACCGAACCAATTAAAACTGTGTCATCAGAACATGATAATTCTCCACGATATTTTTTTCGACTCTCTTCATTTTTGAAATATTTATTAGAATCGACACCATTTAAAATTGGGTAAAATGAGTTTTGCGGTAATTGAAGCGAATTGGCTAAATCCTCTGCTAAAACTCCGGAAACGGATAAAAGCTTATCACACAATTTAAACATAAGTTTTTGCACAAATTTCCGTTTAGGATCTTTATGGAAAGTGCCATGTTCGCCATGGATTGTAACAGGAACTCTGGCTATTTTTGCAGCAACAATTCCTTCGACCAAAGTACCCCAGGCATGTGTATGAACTATATCGATTTTATATTTTCTCAAGATGTGAGCAAGGCGAAAGGGAAGTGTTGGATCATTTCCTTTTTTCTTATTAATGGAGACCAGCTTTGTCCGGTCAGTATCCAGGATTAAGCTGTCAAAAACGCGATCCAAAACAATTAAATATCCTTCAAACTTATCCGGATCAGTATGATTAAGCAGTTTAACAATACCCATTTCTTTTCCTGCAGGCGCAAGATAATTGATAATATGGGCTACACGGATTTTCCCGTTTGGATTATATTTCATTTAGACATTCTTCCAGTTTTTTGATGTAAGTCTTCATGTCAAATGAGTCTATATAATTTTCGTTAGCGGAAAATTTACCAGAGTTAATCCTTATGATCATATCCAAAACAGCTTGTTCAATTTCTGCTATATCCTGAGAAGCAGCTACATAGCCTAATTCTGCTTCTTTAATTACTTTGTCTGTGGCACTGTCATGTTCTGCTAATGCCAAAATAGGTCTTCGCGTATACATATATTCAAATAGCTTTGCCGGTATTTGCAGATCTGTTCCCGGCTGTACAATTATTAATGCATCTGCATCAAACATGGTTTGTATGCTTTCCTTAAAATCAATCAAGGGTTTAAAAACAACAAGATCAGATATATCTAATTCTTCCAACATTGCATAAAGAAAATTTAATTCAGCGCCTACATATCCAATAAATTCAAACAGCACTTCACCTGTTTTAATTTTACCTGCATCTTTTAGATTTTTAAGTGCCCGAAACAAATTTTCAGGATTTCGTTTTTTATACAAAGAGCCCAAATGAACAAATCGTTTTGGATTATTTTCAGGATGAGTTTTGTCACAATCCTTAAAATCATCCGAATCATATCCATTAAAAAAGAGGAAAAACTTTTCAGGATTATAATTTTTGTAAAACTTTGCATATTCCTGATGGAGTTTCTGAGTAACAAAAATTGCTGCGTCAGCGCCCTTTATTGTTTTTCGCTCTAAATATTTTTCCAATTTGGTTTTGATTGCAGACCCGGCATCCCAACGAGAAAGAGCCCAGGGATCACGAAAATCCAATACCAGTTTTACACCGGTACGTTTTTTTATTTTAAGTGCCATTACAAAAAGAGAATGTGGTGGAGCAGTCGTGTAAATGATATCAATATTTTGCTCTTTAACAATCTTAACACCTTCTTTAACAGCCTTTGGCATCCAACCAATATGCTTATCAGGGAATTCCAGAATTCCAAAAATTATATCCCTAAAGGAATTAATCATTTTTCCAATAAGCGAAACTTTCTGATTTGTTTTTGTAACTGTCGAAGTTGATGATTTGCTTTTATTGTTTTTAGATTGACCTGTGCTATTTTTTGAAGATGACCTTGTTAAGAAGGATTTTAAACGGGTAAAAAACATGGTCGGGTCAAGCATATCTGTACGGTAAACTTTTATTGAATCCGGAACTCGCTTTGCCATCAGGTTTTCTGTACCAAACTCAGTATAATAACTTTCATTTAGTGTAAGGACAGAAAATTGAAATTTTTCAGGATCAATAAATTTTAAAATTTTAGTAACCCGCTGTGTACCAACGGAAGCACTGGGAGGAAAATTGGATGTTAAAAAGAGAACTTTTTTCATGAAAGTAGATATTCGCTTATAAGTATGTAAATTAACAATTAATGGAATTAGATTCTTAAAAGGAGATAAAAAAGGCTTTATATTAAAAGATGGATAACGAAAACTATTCTTCCAACTCTTCTTTTTCTTCGTCAGGAGTTAGTATCTCATCTATTTGCAAATTCCGCAGAACAACAGCAAATGCGCCAAACCAATAATATACTTCGGAGTAAACACGGTTGTGTGTAAGCCCGGCTACAAAAAGTGCAATTATCCCCATCTGCACGGCCATTGCATCTACATAGTAATGATAACCCGGGCTTTGGGGCGATCGTTTTCTTACACGACCAAGCATTAAAAGCATATGAATTGTGAATCCAAAGTAAACAAAAATACCGACCGGCCCCCATTCTACAAGTATCAGGAAAAATGTACTATGAACAGTTTTTGCTCCTTTTTCCTGCATAGTTTCAACAAGCTCAGGTACATAATCCATTACAAGTTTTGTATACGCTTTTCCACCGGCTCCTAAAGGATGGTCTTTCCACATTTCAATAGCGCCATTCCAAAGATAAATACGGCTCATTGCAGATCCATCTTCTTCATAGTTTTGAATTGTGCTTTGCCGCTCAATAAACTGATCATTCGCTAAGTAGAAGACTAAGAAAATCCCACCAATTATAGCTAATAAAACATACCATCGAAGCTTGCCCTTTATCCAAATAAAACTAAGTAAGGCAACAGTAACAACCGCCATAAATGATGCACGGGAATTTGCCAGGATGATAAGGTTTATTAAAAATGGTACGGAAAGAAATGTTACAATTTTTTGCCATCTCTTACCAGTTAAGAAGTACAAACCAAAAAAAGGAAGGATAGATGCTACGTGGGCAGAAACAGCGTTTTCTTCTGTAGCATTTGGTGCAATTACACCGAGATAACGGTTTCCTCCTCTCTGCCATGCAACTCTTCCAAAGTTTGCCACAGCAAAAATCAAAGTCCAAATTACTTTTTTATGATGCCCCACTTCACGAATCAAGTACATCATTAAAAATATCTGGATGGTCATTTTTAGAAAATTTTCTGCACGTTTAAAACTGTCTTTTGGAGCAATTGCAAAAAAGACACTCACAAAATACATCCAGGCTGTCATGCCAACCAACCACCAGATTAGATTGTAATTAGGATTTTTTAGCTGCTTGAGCTTTCCCTGGTTAACAATCAAACTGCCAAGAGTAATTACCGCAACCAGCAATGACCATCTTAAATCCGGCAAAGGATCGCCCCACCACATATAAGGCGGATGATTATGCCATTCAAAAATGTATAATGCTACGCCCCAAAAGGGATGTTTAAATGTTAAATATACACCGATTGCAAATACAATTAAAAAGAGGACTGCGGTTGGAGACATATTATCCTGTTAGCTGCATGCTGCCATAAGGAAAAACAGCAACTTTGGGGTTTGCTGGGACTAATGCTTTTACGTGCTGCATTAATTTATCCCAATTACTAAAAAAATGATAATCTTCATTAAAGACTGTTACAAAATCTTCGTTTGAAATATTTTCGGCAAAAAGAACAAAATTGTGTTCCTTTAAAAAACGTAATGGGCGCGGTTTTCTATACAACATTCCACCGGGTCCAAATAAGCCATGATGGCCAAGCCCTTCGGAACAGGCACTTAGCAAAATATATACTCCACCTGGTTTAAGAATATTTTCTTTGGCCGATTTTAATGGGATAAAACCATTTTCGGCTTGTAGTAATTCTGTGTCTTTAGGATATGCTGAAGAAATTATAACATCGTAAGAGTTATCTGAAGTATTTGTTAAACAATATTCGCGTGCTTCTTCCGCTGCTTCACGGTGCGCATCCACATAATGCCCACAATAAATATTTCTGATTGTCCTATTAGCGTTAATAACTACGCCGATGAATAAATCGATCCCTGCTTTTTCTACAAATTGTTCTATAGTGGCACGAAACTTGTTATTTTCCATGCTGCCAAGTTTTCCCATAAAACCCATCAAAACAGATTTATGAGTTTTAGCCAAAGTATCCAAATCTGCCAAACCGGGAAATAACATTTTTGCACCGCCACTAAATCCGGCAAAACTGTGTGGAGTTAAACCACTAATAACAATCTTGAAATCCGATTCCATATAATGGCGATTTAATTTAATTTCAGTTTTACCCCAAATAACATCAATTGGTATAACTTCGTTTGAATCATGATTTATACATGAAATATTTTCTACGATAAAAGTACCCAGTTTTTTTTCCAGGTTCTCCTTACTTAAACCATGGTGAGAACCCAAACCTATCAATACTTTAATTTGGCTGTTTTTTAACCCATAATTATTAAAACAGTTTACTATTTGAGGCAGCAAATTTTTAAGTTCAACAGGTCGTGTTAAATCATCGACAACAATTACAGCCGTTTTTGGTTTGCGTGATTCTAATTGCGTCGGAAGATTAGAAAGCCGTTGTAAAATTGCACTTTCATCAAGCTGTTGCTCGCTATCCAGGGTGTACTCTTTTACTCTCCATTCATCGGGGATTGAAAATTCCTTAGATTTATCGCCATACCAGGCGCCCCATGGAAGTGAAATTGAAGGCATGTTATTTTTTTGATCCAATATATTCTGTTATTGCATTGATTGAGTCAAAATTTTCAGGCATCATATCATCTTCGTCAACCGTAATCCCAAATGTTTTCTCAATGAAATCAATCAGCTGCATCATTTTCACCGAATCTATAATTCCTAATTCCAACAACGAATCATCATGATCCAAATCCTGAAACTCATCTTTTAAACTATCATCATATAAAAACTTTAAAATTTGATCTTCCATCAAAAACTCCTATTTATTCATAAACTGAATATTTTATGCATCGCGGTCACCTACCGTCATAAACCATTTTTTTCCATCCATTACTGTTTCAGCTAATTCAGAATTCTGTTCTTCATTTGCGTAGGCAATGGCACCGGATGTCGCATCCGAACGATACTTAAAGCCTAGCTTTTTTAAATCGCGCACAAAAGGATTGAACTCTGCCAGTATAAATGACAGCGATACAATTGAACGGCTAAAACTTTTACGGACATAATTAATAAACATTCTAAACAACTGGGAAGAATAGCGGTCAAAATCATCAATCAGAACATCAATAATGTGAACAACATCTCCTTTATGGACAAAGAATATTGTTCCTACCAAATGGTTTTTGTAGAACAAATCAAACTGCTGATATTTTTGATTTGGATTTGAGCCGAACTTCCAGTTTAAGTATTTATTACTCCGGTCTGCAACAACGGGGAAAGCCTCAGTCATTTTACGGTAAAGTTCATCGTGATCATTATTTACTTGTATATCAGGATACATTTTTCCGGATAAACCTAAAAAGGTGCTAAACCTGTATTTAAAAGATAATAATAGATTAAATGGCTTTGCCAAAAAGAATGCCAATTTACTATTTTTTACTACAGATTGAACTTGCCGTGTTAATCTAATCGGCAAGGCATATCGATGCATATGCGCCATCTTTTTATGCCCTACTTTTAAATGAATCACTTCCATCCGTTCATTTGGATGAGCGTATAAAAATGGTGGTTCGGAATTATCGATACAATCCTTTGCAGCCCGTCTTAATTTTAGTGCTACACCAAGGGCGCGGTATTTTTTTTCAATGGAAAAATCACCGCAATTCCAACACATGTATTGTTGCCCATTTACATAGGCCGGGCGAGGAAATACACCTGTAAAACCAACAGGGATATTTTTTTTATCATCCCAGATAATCCATGCTTTTGCTTTGCCAAATGGATTGTTCAGGTAAATCCACTCAAAACGCTTATTATAATCAAAATCACCAGCAGATCTATTGTTGGTTAAAATATTAACCATGATATCACGTTCTTTTACTAAATCTGCTTCCTTAACTATATAGCCCATTACTGTTTACTTCCTTAAATGAGTCCTGAATTTCTTAATGCATTTTTACTAGTCTCGAATTGTTTGCCACGTTGTATATTTTTTTCCTAAAACATTATCTATAATCCCTAATAATGAAGCGATGTTTACCTGCATAAAATAATAGGGTATTGTAATAAAAAAAGGCACGTTTTTAAAACGATCCACAATCAACCATCCAATAAGACCAAACAAATACAATACAATTTGTGCATAAAATGTGATTTCATAAAAAAAGCCATTATTTACAAGCATAAAATTGATAATAAAAAACGCCATCAAAAAAATCCCGCCAAGCCAGCGTAACAATTTATGAGAAAAAACCTGCCAGGCATGTACACCTGTTTTAAATGGATTTAAGACTGAAACATTTTTAAATAATCCACGCCAACTGCGGTTAACAATGCGTCTCTTTCTACCAATCTCTTTATCAAAAGTATCGGCACTATGCTCATAACAAATCGCCTTTGGATTAAATACGCCACGAAAACCTTGTAAAATAATTTGGATTGGGTTTACAAAATCGTTGATATCATCAGCTTCCAAAGGTTTATAAAGTTCTTTGCGGATTGCGTAAATAGCGCCATCGCCACCTACTACAGATCCTATCTCCGACTCATAAGTCTTTAGGCGGATTTCCATCGACCAATAGGAATCTTCCTGCTTGCCTGCCTTACTCTGGCCATCTTTTATATATTGTGCATTACCAACAACATAGCCAATTTTTGGATCGTTAAAATATTTGACTAATTCTTTAATTGCATCGGGTTTGTAGATTGCGTTTGCATCAGAAAAAACTACAATCTCGCTTTTAACATTTGGCATAATTTTATTGATACCAAAAGTTTTACCCAAACGCTCATCCATTCTCATTAAATGGATATTAGGATGATTAAAATCTGTGACCAAAGTATCTGTCTGGTCATCTGAAGCATCCGAAACAACAACAATGGAAAAATGATCTTCAGGGTAATCAATCTCGAGGGAATTGGTTAATTTATCCTTTATAACAGATTCTTCATTATAGGCAGAAATAACCAGCGTTACCGATGGCAGATGTGAAGCATCCTCGTTGGACTTTTTTCTAAATAATTTTGCCAAAATAAAACTAATGGCGTAGTAACCTGCATATATATAAAAGAGAAGGACAAGTAGTGTCCAAAATATTAGTTCCAAATACTCATTCCAGAATAGATATAAGTTCAGTTGAGTTGGCAATTAAAAATAACTGACAAAAAATCATTATATTGATCTTCCTGAAAAATTATCTTTTATTTTGCCAATTTTGTAATACAGTTTTCGTGATTTTTCTTTTACTTGGTTTGGTAATCTTTTAAAACTTGTTGTTCCGAAGATCTTTCTGTTATTCTTTTTAACACTTTCCATTTGATTAGCACTTAATTGAAATATCTCGAAATCAATGCTTTTTTGTTCGTCATCATACACGATAAAACTATATGGTAAGCCGTGTCTTGGTTCCCCACATGTACCAGGATTTATCAGATACAAATTTTGATCATCTAAAAACAGTGTTTTTTCAAAGCCAATCTGATCAATATTTTCTGTTCCAATTTTTTTTGAATAAACTCCGGGACGATGTGTGTGCCCAAAAAATGCGATTTTATGCCCACGTTTCTGAAGTACATTAAAGTTAGGTTGTGCTTTATTAAATGTATTTATTGTTTCATATATTGAGTGAAAACCGGCATGGACACAAATTGAGTCTTCAATATTCATCTCAACAGGAAGGTCTTTAAGAAACGCACTGTTTTCTTTTGTTATTAAATTTTGAGTAACGTTTATTGCGTTTTGGCTTCGCTCAGTTTTACATGTATCCATCGATATTTCGCCTAAAAGCAGGCATTCATGATTTCCCTTTATCGACTTAATATTATTTTTTTTTATAAGATCAACACATTCGTTGGCAAAACTGTTATATCCAATTAAATCACCCAAACAATAAATCTTATTAATATTGTTTGAAGAGGCATACTCTAAAACTTTTTCTAAACCGTACAAATTAGCATGAAGGTCTGAAAATATGAGGTGTTTCAACTAATAAGTCTCCGTACACGCCGTATTACGCCTTTTGATGTTTCAAATAATCCATAAAGTACAGGCTTTAAATCATCTGGTGCATAGGTTTGATATATCTTTTTACCCTGAAGTGACTTTATCCACCCCAAAGAAGAAATTAAGTTTTTTTCCTTCATTTCTCTGAATACCTGAAAGTCCTGAAATGCACTTAACCATTTTATATCTGTTCTGTATTCTGTTGGACAGGAAATATTTTTATTTCCAAGATGATACTCATAAGCTAATGCCGGTAAGTTTATTCCAGACTTTGCGCCAAGATAGTGCCACATATTATAACGCGGATTTATCTCAAGTAAATAAATTTTACCCGTATCTTCGTCTAACTTATAATCGATTTTTATCGGACCGCGAAATTCAATCTTTTTAAGCATATCAATGCTTGTTCTAATAACGTTCTCATCTTTCACCAAAGCCAGATAACAGCTCAAACCATAATCATAAGGATAAGTACG
The DNA here is from genome assembly GCA_013112635.1 of Calditrichota bacterium. Lineage (NCBI taxonomy): Bacteria > Pseudomonadati > Calditrichota > Calditrichota bacterium. Next base: position 374,909 of record JABFGF010000004.1, read on the forward strand.
CACCTTTCTACCGCAGTATGATGTTAGTGGCTCAGAATTTTCATCAAAAAAACTGTGGTAGCTTAGTATATTTGACTCCGGTCCTGGAATATACTTTTGAATAATATAATCGATTTCTTCAGCATTTATTTTGTCACGATAGTAAACAAATTCTTCTAAAGAATTTATTAGCAATACTTTTTGTTGTGAACCAATTTCTTTAATCACCTGCGAGTTAAACCAGTGAATTCGGCTTGTTGGCTTTATAATAACCGGGTAATCCAACTCAGTACCATCCATAATTTCATCACGATGGAAAGTTGGTGGAATTGGCAGATCGTATTTTTTTACAAGACCATTAAAAATATGCTTGTAGAGACCTGCGTTTATTACTTCTTGTGATGGAAGATTCACTTTGAATTTTTCATTAAACAGGTCATAATTTTCTGAAATTAATTGAAGTTGTGCATCATTTGTATAAAAAAGCGGTAGTCTTTCGCCATATTCATCTGCAATTTTTAACAAGCCTTCAAGCGTCTTTTCAGGATGTTTTGCCGGATTTGGTAAGGTTAGGCCTTTTATACACGACTTTGAATAAAAAAGTCTTTTATCATTTTTAGTAGTAATCCCAATGTAAGGAATTCCTGCAAGCGAAAAGCACCTGCCCATCATCAAATTACCAAGAACTACAGCTGGGGTTTTTGTCATATTTTATTAATTTTTTAACTGTTAATTTTTACGGTAAATTTTTTACCAGATGTGGACCGATTATTTTTGTCATAAATAGAGGCATTTTTTGCCAGAGCGAAATGGCCAATTTATATTTAGGATTATTGGGATTTATTTCCGGCAAATCTTCGCCCTCCGGCAGGAGATAATACCAGTATAATTGTTGCTCTATCGCACCCCATTGTTTTTTAAATTTGTAAGTGCCACTGTCTTTAGAGCAGCGTCCAAAATCAAATTGTTTATAGCCTTTGGAAATCGAAAATCTAAGAATATCCCAGTATAATAACATATTTGGGCTTAAACGATTATATTCCCTTAATGTTGATGCCCATGGAATTTCCATTCGTTCTTTCGAACCAATTATAAAAGCAGAGGCAACGGCTTTGTGCTCTTTTGTATAAACAATCACCAGGTTACTATTATTTGGAGATTCTTCTAATATTGTTTTGAAAAAGTTTTTGCTATAAACAGGAGTACCCAAATCTCTCATGTTTCTGCAAAATATTGAATAATATTCATCCAGTAACTCAATCCCGCCTACTTTAGAATACATCTCTTCTTTTAATGGTCTGCGGATCTGGCTGCGTAATTTTGATTTAAAACTTTTAAATAACTCCTCTTCATCATCAGGGAGATCTAGAAAAAAAGTAACTTTTTGTGTTTTAACTTTAAGGCCAGTGTGTTGATCAGTTAAATTGCGTAACTCAACGAAATTTGCATCCGTTTCTTTTCTTATTTTTTCAGCTTCAGTTTTTAGCAATTTCTCTGCTTCTTTATCGGAGTAAAGCATTCCTCCATAATTTACATATGGGACAGAAATGATAAAGGTGCCAAAGAGTTTTGATTTAAAAAGGATGAGCGGTAATACGCCTTTTATCTGATTATCATCAAGTACATAAATATAAAATGTTTTTTTGCCAAAATGGTTTTCAATTATTTTTTTCCATTCTGATTTTTGATATACAGAACCGCATTCATGCTGTTCCACATACTCATCCCATTGATCTGTCTGGCCATCTAAGTAATGTACTTGCATATTGAAGTCTACAATCCTCTCAGTTCTTTTATTTTATTTTTCATTACTTTGCCTGAACTGTTTTTGGGCAGACTATCCATTCGTGTAAATATTGCCGGGACTTTGAAAGAAGGAAGTTTTGATTTTGTGTGTTTCAATAGCTTTTCTTGCCATTCCTGATCTTCATTTTTTAATACAACGCAGGCATCCATTATTTCACCTAAAAGCTCATCCGGCAACCCAATAACTGCAACCTCAATAACATTTTCATTTTCGATAATTGCTTCTTCAATTTCTTTGGCACTTATGCGGTTTGCCCCAACTTTTATCATATCTTTTGAGCGACCAACAATAAAAATAAAACCATCTTCATCAACTTGCCCGATATCACCGGTAAAATATAATCCATTTTTAAGGACCATATCCGTTTCATTTTGATCTTTCCAATAACCCTGCATTATATTTGCACCACGTGCTACAATTTCACCCTTTGAACCTTGTGGAAGAGGATTTCCATCTGCATCGGCTACAAATAAATCCACGTTTGGAATTGCTTTGCCAATTGACCCAAATTTATAAGGCAAAAATTCCGGATCTAAATATGAAAGTCGTGCAGATGCTTCAGTTGCCCCATACATTACAAACAGTTTGGCCGGATTAAATATTTTTGCAACATCCTTTTGGACTGAAGGCGCCATTGCCCCGCCGGCTTGGGTTATATAACGAAGCGATTCAAAATTTTTAGATTTTAAATTAGACTTATTTAATAAAATTGAAAAGGTAGATGGGACACCTGCAAAGCCTGTGGTTTTCTGTTTTTCCATTGTATCTAAAACTGCATTTGGGAAAGCAAAACGATTATCAATAACAATACTTCCGCCAACAGAAATATGTGTATTCAACAGCGAAAGCCCATAAATATAGTAAAATGGCAAAACGACCATTATTCTGTCTTGAGCATTAAGCTGTAAATATGAAATTATTGATGCTGTATTTGTTGCGATATTTAAATGGCTTAATGTGACCCCCTTAGGAACTCCAGTACTGCCGGACGTGTAAACTATTGCTGCAAGATCGATATTAATAATTCTAATATTTGGACGTTGGGCAGGATAGTTTTTATAAATACTTTCTATTTCAACAACATTACTACTCTCTTCAAATCCATTTGGTATTGTTAAAAAAACTACACTCTCTAATTTGTCCAGTGTTTCTTTAATTGGGTTTAGATATTTTTTAAATGGTTTATCAGAAATCAAAACCCGCGACCCAGAATTTTCAAGAAGGTATTCAATAGAAGATGGTGTTGTCTCTGTGTTTAAACCAACAGTAACAGCCCCTGTTTTTAAGATTCCATAATAAGACACAATATAATTGAACGAGTTTTCTAAAAGAATTGCAACCCTATCTCCTTTTTTGATACCGGTTTGTATCAAAAAATTAGCAACTTTGTTTGCGCTTTCTTCTAAATCCCGATAAGAATACCATTTGTCTTTAAACCATACCGATTGCTTTTCAGCATCTTTGTCGAAACTTGATTCTAATAATGTATGTACTAATGTCATTTTAAATTTGCGTAAAAAAAAGGGATTTCTACCGAAATAAAAATCCCTCTGTTAAAGGTGTGTTTTAAGAAAAATATTAATAATTGTAATATGAATATTTGTAATTCTCTTTTTTAATTTCCAATTCTGCGCAGTTTAAAATTAATCCAAATAGTTGATTTTGAAAATCTTCATACTCTGCGATTTTTTCTTTTGCCTCATCAATATTTGTTTTTCCTGCACGTACCACAAACAGGCCGTTATCTACATATTGCGAAATAACAACAGAGTCTGCTGTAACCATAATCGGAGGTGTATCAATTATTACAAATCCAAATCTTTCAGTTAAAAACTTTATTACATCTTTACCACGTTGAGACCCTAAAATTTCAGAAGGGTTTGGAACCGGCATCCCGCTACTCATTAAATATAAATTTGGAATATGTGTTTGCTGGATAACTTTGCGAATATTTTCATCATTGATATCTGCATTGCTATAAAGAAAATCTGATATACCCGGCTTCTTATTACAGGCAAATGAATTGTGAAGCACGCCTCTTCTTAAATCAGCATCCACAAGAAGAGTTGGGATTTTTTGCTGGGCAAATGTAATTGCCAGGTTACCCGCATTTAAAGACTTACCTTCACCAGGGTTTAAAGACGTAACAAATATTGATCTGCTTTTCTTTTGTTCATTGCTAAAAAGCAATTGGGTTCTCAAGCTTCTGTAGGCTTCTCCCATCGGTGTGGGTGAATAATCTGCAGTTACAAGTTTAGGATCAATTCTTTTTGAGTTATCAAAAATATCCGGATCAACACTCTTTTCTGATCCAACAACTGGAACTTTTGCAACTACTCTGATTGGTAATACTTTTTCCAGTTCATCAGAAGTCCTGACAGTTTTATCCATAAAATCGACAAGAAGTACAAACCCAAAGCTTGCAACTATTCCAGCAATCAGGGCAATCATTATAAATTTCATATAATAACCAAGCTTGCCGCCGGAAGATGGCAATACAGCTCTATCAAGAATTATGATGTCGCCAACTTCAACAGCATCAGAAATTTGTGCCTGATTGTGTCTCACCAACAATGAAGAATAAATATTATCAGAAACCGTTCTCTTTCGTTGTAAATTTAAGTATTCTAATTCTTTAGCTGGTAACCTGCGTAACTTTGTATTTTCTATATTAATTTTATTTGCTTGCCTTTGAATAGAGCTGGAAAAACTATTTAACTGGTTCTGTGCTGTTAAAATAATATCATTTTGTAATTTATCTAATTGGCGTTTATTCTCAAGTACTGTTGGATGGCTGGGAGCATATTGAGCCGCAATGGTTAAGCGCTCCGTATTGTACTTCGAAAAATCTGCAGATAAAGCCGGAGCTGTTGCTGATCCTTGTGTACCCAAATATGAAAGAATTTTATTAAGTACATTATATTTGTCATCACCACTCGCATCATTATATTGAACTATGAGTGCGTCAAGTTCATTCTTTTTAGCTTCAATAGAGCGTTTTTCGCTCTCTATCATTGTTACTCCGGTAAGAGCACCTGCTGCATCTGCACCCAAACCAACAGTTGGATTTTTTTGACGAAACCTTTTCAGTTCTTCACTTGCAAAATCTAAATCTTCTTTGGCTTCCCTTAATTGGCCTGTCAAGATATCTAATACTTCACGAGTATGAAATTTTTTGAAATTTATATTTTGAGTTACAAATTCATCAATCAAATTGTTTAGAGTTTCTTTAACCAGATGCCTGTCCGGCCCTGACATTTTTATATCTAAAAGTGTACGATCCCTATTTTTAAAACTAGGTTGCAACGAGTTCCTTAAAGAAACCACAGCTCTGTCTTTTCGAACCAGGTCAAATTCCAATTTTTGATTTGATTCAAAAAAAGAAGGTTTAACTGATACTTTGAAACCACCATAAGCCAATGTATGGTTATTTAGTGATTCGGCTTCAAATATTACTTTGTTTTCAACAGATTTATCCGGGCTTGTGTAAAACAGTTTATAACCTGCTTCAGAATATTCAAGCCGGTAACGGCCTTCAATATATTCGTCATCAACAGAAACTGAATCTATAGCAGAAAATCGATTGGCACCTCTTACATAAAACTCCAAAGACAGTTTTTCAATTACATTTTTAAGGAATGTCCTACTCATCATCATTCCTAGTTTACTGTCATTTTGTGCCCGGCCACGCCCTCTGCTCTCAACACCAGCCAAAGAGCTACGATCATCAAATTGCAATAAGGCATCTGTTGTATACATTCTCTTCGGGCCAAACTTCACCGCAGCAAGAAGGGCAACAATAAAAACTACAATAAAGGAACCAAGAATTGTCCATTTTTTGCGTTTAAAAAGTCTTATATATTTTTTGAAATCAAAGCCACCAGAGGCACTGAGACTGTTATTTTTTGCTTTTTTATCTGTAGTTTGCATTCTAATTCCTTGTTAGCGTGCTAATATAATCTGATCACGCTGATATGTATTATACATTAACCAAATTGATGTAGCAAAAGTCAAAACCGGCAAAATATCACCGAATGTATCCCAAATTGTTCTGGCATCTGGCGAAGGTGTCCAAATTTGATCTCCTGATTTGAAACCCATAGCTCTTAAAGACGTGCCTGATTCAAATAATTTGGTAATATCTTCAGTTTCATCATCTTCATTTCTTTGCCAGTGCATCTCATACACACCATCTTCTTTTAATGGGCCACCAGCCTCCAAAACTATATCCCATAGTGAACTGTTAATGTCCACATAATATAATCCGGGTTTTGTAAAGCCACCTAATAAGCTTACCCGAACAACTGGTTTTACATAAACGTTTGGCCATTTCATCCAAATTTTATAAGTCTTTCTAATAAAATCGATTAGTTGTTTCTCACTCATTCTTGCCACGTTTACTTTTCCTGCCAGGGGAAACTCAGCATATCCGCGGTCGTCAATCTGAAAAACGCGGTTTAAAAAAGAATTTGAATCCGGAAACACATCAACCAATATGCCATCGCTGGCTTTAAAAGGTGTGCTACTATTTGTAGACTGAGGCTGAATTATATATCCAGACAAAGCCTTTGACTTTGCAAATAAGCTGGAATTTACAAGAAAGAGAAATAAAATTAATGGATAAACAAACCGGAACCTTTTCATATTCATTCCTTAATAAACATTTAGTTGATTAACATGAACGGTAATAACGATACCGTTTTTCTCTTGAATTTAAATCTAATTCTTTAAGAAGTTTGAGTAATTTAAATATACCTATTTTAGTATGTCCAAAATGCTCATGTTTCAATATTTTTTTAATCTGCCACGAACTGACCAAAGGATTTTCAGATACTACACGTTTCACTTTTTCAGCCAAAGGAAGTTCCGCTAATTTAACATCCGTTTTGATAGGGCTTGGGTTAAACTCATCTGTATATTTTCCGGTACCGCTTTGTGGTGAAGTACTGGGGATCATTTCAATTACTTCTGCGGTCTCTTTTTGTTGAGATTTTTCATCAATATCTTCCTGAGCTGAATCTTTTATATCAATTTCTGATGACTCGGGATCAATATGAGAATCCATGTTGGCTATTGGCAATGCTCCCTCATTTTCATCAACTATATCGAGCACATCGCTATCCGACTCAAAAGATGCAGCAGCCTCCTCAACTGTTGGGAAATCATCCAGAATGTGGTAAAACTCCAACATTTGATAAACATCATTTATCTCAGGATTCATTGCTGCCAAGCGGATATCACCGCCATTCTCACGGAAGCGCTTAACTTCACCAACAAAAATCCCCCATCCGGCACTACTCATATAATGGAGAGAACTAAAATCTACAATTACTTTGAAGACCCGGCTATCAATTATATCATCAAACATTTTTTGTAATTGAAAACTGTTAGACTGGTCTACATGTCCGCCTAACTCAACAATCATTATTTCGCCGTTTTTATCAGCGAATTTTGAATCAATTTGAATTTTTTCCATAATCTTTTTTTAATTATTGATACGGCTTCGCCACGTCAAGTACAAATTACAAAAGAATCTATACTTGAATGGGGCACTTGTTTAACAATTCTTTGAACGCACATAAAAATCGCCATAAGTTCACTTAAAATTAATTTTAATTAATTTTATTTGAATAATAGACCAAAATTTAAATAAGGAAAATTTGTAATTTGGGAAAGATTCCCAGATGGTTAATAGTTAGAAAAATACTACTGCCCTTCACCTAATAATACAACGAAAACTGTTTTCCATAAAACCCAAATATTCATTTTCCAGGAGTCAGCTTGCTCAATGTATTTTATATCGGCGCTGATCTTTGCCTTTACATCTTCCAAAGTTTCATCATATCCTACTGTTACCTGTGCCAACCCGGTTACACCTGGTTTCACTTTTAAACGATTGATGTACATTGGTATTTGTTTTTTAAATGAATCAACAAAAAAAGGTCTTTCTGGACGGGGACCAATAAAACTCATGTCACCACGAATTATATTCATGAGCTGTGGTAATTCATCAATTCTCGTTTTACGCATGAAACGACCAAGTTTTGTAATCCTTGGATCATTTTTTTGAGCCCATACAGGTCCTGAAATTTTTTCAGCATTTTGAACCATTGAACGAAATTTAAAAACGGGGAATATCTTCCCATCTTTTCCACATCGTTGCTGTGAGTAAAATATTGTACCTGGCGATTCTATCTTTATAGCAAGAGCAACAATAATAAATAAAGGGAATAATAAAATTATCATAAACAAAGAACCCAAAAAGTCAATCACCCTGCGAACTCCAAATTCACCTGGTTTTAGGGCTTGTTTAATTACATCTCGGACTACATGTTTATATGCAGCATCATAGGCGTCTGCAACAACACGATACTCAGTTTCTGTTTTTTTACATTCAGAAAGTATTTCTGTAAGAAACTGTTGCTCACTTGGAGAAAGTACAATAAGTACTTCATCAATTGAATTAGATTCAATTGTTTTGGACAAAGTAGAAATATCACCAACAACAGGAACGTTTTTGTAAAAACTATCTTCCTGCATTCCAGCCGGGCGAATAAATCCCTTTATATTATAACCAAGTGCCGGGGCATTTAGGATCCGGTCATAAAGGTTAGCGGCTTCATTGTTCCAGCCAATGATAAGAGTGTTAATTGTTGATTGATGATCCTTGACGTCTACTTTAGCAAGCAAGGTTACTCCTTTATTCCTGCTTTAAAAACATTGAAAACTCAATTAGTTGCAAAAACTGTGCTAATAATAATAATAAACACTAAAAACAAAATGTGTTGCGGGTCAAAAATACAAAAAATATAGTATTTTTTTTATATTTCTAAATAACCGTTTTCGAGATTATTTTTAATATCTTAAATTATTATTTTTTCAAAGTATAAGAATGAACAAATATTTTGTTTTAAACAAAAAAAAAGGCTGAATATTTAACTTTATTCAGCCCTGTAGAAATCAAATGATTACTTAAATTTCTAACAGTTCTTTTTCCTTTTCAGCCAATACTTCTTCTATCTTTTTTACATGGCCTTCAGTAATATCTTTTATTTCATCAAGCTCAACACTTAACTCATCTTCTGAGAGCTCGTGGTTTTTTTCCATTTTCTTTAAATGGTCATTTGCATCCCTGCGGATATTTCTTACAGCAATTTTCCCATTTTCACCAAACTGCTTTACCAGTTTAACCATATCTTTTCTTCGTTCTTCACTAAGCTGTGGAATAGGAATACGAATAAAATCACCATCATTTGAAGGATTTAATCCTAAATCAGCTTTCATTATGGCTTTTTCAAATGCAGCCAAAAATGATTTTTCCCAAGGTTGAACAACTATTAGTCTAGGCTCGGGAACGGAAACTGTAGCTGCTTGATTAATTGGAACACTTTGTCCATAGTAATCCACCATTACCGAATCCAATATTGCTGGCGTTGCTCTTCCGGTTCGCACTTTTGCTAAATCATGATGCAGTGCATTAATTGCTTTGTCCATTCTAACTTTGGCATCGCGAATAATATCTTTTGCGCTCATAACTCACCCCTGTACTTTTGTTCCAATATTTTCACCACAAACGACACGCATTAAATTATTTTTCTTATTAAAATTAAAAACAATAATTGGTAATGCATTATCCATAGAAAGAGTAATGGCAGTACTATCCATTACTTTTAATTTTCGGTTAACAACTTCAATATAATCAAGATTGTCAAACTTTACAGCATTTTTATTTTGTTCAGGATCACTATCATAAACGCCATCAACTCGTGTTCCTTTAAGAATAACATCTGCTTCAATTTCTACTGCTTTTAAAACTGCAGCTGTGTCTGTTGTAAAATAAGGATTTCCGGTACCGCCTCCAAAAATAACCACATGCCCATTTGATAAATGCGTAAGTGCAACAGACTTAACAAATGGTTCCGCAAAATCAATCATCTGAGAAGCTGTCATCACATGCGCACTTAATCCTGCTTTAATAAATGCATCCTTAAGCGCAAGAGAATTGATAATTGTAGCAAGCATTCCCATTTGGTCTGCAGTAACACGATCCATTGATTTAGCATTTTTGGAAAGACCTCTAAAAATATTCCCCCCACCGATAACAACGCCAACCTGTAAACCAAGATCAACAACCTGTTTTACCTCTAAAACAAATTGTTTTAAAGTTTCAGGATCAATCCCGGACTGATTAGAGCCAGCCAATGATTCACCGCTAAGCTTTAGCAATATCCTTTTGTATTTTAAATCTTGAGGGGTAGAAGACATTATTCGCCAATTTGAAATCGTGAGAAGCGTTTTAATGTCACATTCTCACCAACTTTTGAAATTGTTTCGTTAAGCAAATCCTGAATTGTTTTCTCTGGTTCCTTCACATAGGCCTGATTTAACAAAACATTTTCTGTATAATATTTTTCAATTCTACCAGCTGATATCTTTTCTATAATATGATCGGGCTTACCTTCAGCTTTAGCTTGTTCTTTAAATATTTCCATTTCTTTTTCAACAAGGGCCTGATCAACTTCTTCGCGTGTAACAGCAAGAGGATTTGATGCCGCAACGTGCATTGCAACATTTTTTACAAATTCTTTAAAGTTGTCAGTATTTGCAACAAAGTCCGTTTCACAGTTTACTTCAACAATTACACCCAATTTACTTCCCGGATGAATATACGCTTCAATTAAACCTTCTTTGGCTTCGCGACCGGCTCTTTTTGCAGCCTTTGCGATTCCTTTTTTTCTTAAAATATCTGATGCTTTTTCTGAATCACCATCAGCTTCTTTTAGAGCATTCTTACAGTCCATCATGCCGACGCCTGTTTTTTCTCTCAGCTCTTTAACCATTGCAGCAGTAATCTCTGCCATCGTTAAGACTCCTTATTCGGTTTTTTTACTTTTTTCTTTTCCTGTTCAACCGGCTTTTCTTCCGCTGCTTTTTTCTCTTTCTCAGCAGCTTCCTTTATAGCTTTTTCTTGTTGAACTTTTTGTTTTGCTTCAATAATCGTATCTGCAACTTTGCTGATAATTAAACTGATACTTTTCGCTGCATCATCATTTGCAGGAATCGGAAAGTCTACTAAAGTAGGATCGGAATTTGTATCAACCATTGCAAAAACAGGAATACGCATATTAATTGCTTCTTTAAGGGCAATATGCTCTTTTTTAGTATCTACAATAAAGATAGCTCCCGGAAGACGTTTCATATCTTCAATACCACAAAGTACGCGGTTAAGTTTTTCTTTATCGCGGTCAATAGTCAAGCGTTCTTTTTTAGAAATCTTTTCATATGTGCCATCTTTGCTCATTTTATCAAGATTTTTATAGTGCTTGATTGATTTTTTGATGGTTGTAAAATTTGTAAGCATACCACCAAGCCAACGATGTGTTACATAAAACTGCTCACATCTTTGAGCTTCAGAATCAATAATCTCTTTTGCCTGAACTTTTGTACCAACAAAGAGAACTTCATATCCCTCTGATACAATTTGGCGCAACGCATTCAAAGCGTTTTCAAGATTGGATTGTGTTTTCTTTAAATCGATTATGTGAATCCCATTTTTCTGCATGAAGATGTAAGGCTTCATTTTAGGATCCCAACGGCGGGTTAGGTGACCAAAGTGGGCACCAGAAGCAAGTAACTGCTCCAAAGAAACAGCGGGCATATTTTCCTCCTTATTCGGGTTATACCTCCACCTGTTAATTGTACACTTAAAAATCCGCCTGAGCAGACACCCAATAAGCGCTTAACAGATGTGCGTTTTATTTTTTTCCGGACTAATTTCCGGGTGTTCAAATTCTAACGTTTTGAGAACTGGAATCTTTTGCGTGCTTTAGCTAAACCATATTTCTTACGTTCAGTTTCTCTGGAATCCCTTGTAAGGAATCCGGCTTGTTTCAAACTGGAACGATAGTCTTCACTATACTGGATTAATGTGCGGGCAATCCCTAATCTTACAGCTCCTGCCTGTCCAGATAATCCACCACCCCTAACACGAACTGTGAAATCAAAGTTACTTGTGTTTTCTGTAACTTCAAGTGGCTGCATGATATCCATGAGTAGTGTTTCACGCTTAAAATAATCAAGCGATTCACTTCCATTCACAACCATTTTCCCACTTCCCGGGGCCATTCTTACACGGGCGATTGATTCTTTCCTACGACCAACAGCAATATATACTTCCATCTATTTGCCTATCCTAATTTAAAGTTAATTCTTTAGGTTGTTGCGCACTATGCGGATGATTATCATCTGCATATACTTTTAGCTTCTTAATCATTTGCCTTCCAAGACTATTTTTTGGCAACATACCTTTTACAGCATGTTCAATTACCCTGTCAGGATGTCTTTGTAACATCAACTTAACTGGTGTAATTTTTTCCCCACCCGGAAAACCTGAATGGCGGAAATAAGTCTTTTGGAGCAACTTTTTACCTGTCAGCTTTACTTTTTCAGCGTTTACAACAATTACAAAATCACCTACATCATAATGCGGTGAGTACGATGGCTTATGCTTGCCTTTAAGAATAAAAGCAACTTTGCTTGCCAAACGGCCTAAAACTAAATCGTTTGCATCAATAACAAACCATTTTTTTGAACTTTCTACTTCTTTTTCAGAAGCAATATATGTTTTCAAATCGCCTCCTGAGCGTCATCATTTAAAAGAGCAGTTAATATAACTGTATTATTACAGTTAGTCAAGCTGTAGAATGGAATTTTTGTTCCTTGTTATGTTTTAAATATTTATTTATTTAAATTCAGCCCGTTTTTAGACGATCTGTAGCAAAGTGATTCTTAAACATTTTACATAACAATTTAATTCAGGAATTTATGAACGTTTCAATATATACATCAAAAGAAGATCTATTAACGATTAAAGATGATTGGACCAAATTAAACCAAAGCATTAATACACATAGCCCCTTTCTTTCATGGGAATGGATTAATGAGTGGTGGTCAACTTATGAAACAAGACTTCCAAACTCATCCAGTCTTCAAATCATTTGCATCAGAGATGATAAAGATCAGTTATTTTGTATAATGCCTTTCTTTTCTACAAAAATCAGTTCCATAAATGGAAAACTAAATATATTAAAACTGGCTGGAACTGAATTCGAGTCAAGCGATTACCTGGATATACTTATTGCTGACAAATACAGCATAGAATTCATTTTTGATTTGTTTGATTTGCCGGAAATTAAACTACTATTTAATAATTTCGATAAAATTGTTTTAAATAATCTTCTTCAAGACTCAGCTTTATGGAAAATACAAAATGAGTTTATTCAAAAACGTAATTATCCCACATTTTCAAAAAGAACTTCGATTTGTCCATATATGGACCTACCAGAGAGCGAAGAAGAACTTTTAAAAAATCTTTCAAAAAATATGAAATCAGGATTGAGGCGCACACGTAATAAAATTAACAAAGACCCTGACCTTGATATCCATAGAATCACGGAAGCTAATGAAATCGATACAACTATCCAGGCTTTATTTGATCTGCATGATCAACGATTTACAGACCAGGAAAAAGACACAAAATTTGTCTTTGAAAAACGGGGCCGTTTTCATCAAAATATTGCCAAAACTTTTTTGGGTTTAGGACAATTGGCATTTTATACTGCAAAATTTAAAGATGAAATAATTGGTTGCTTATATTGTTATGTTTTTAATAACCGTGTTATGTATATGCAAGCAGGGTTTAATCCTGATTATGCAAAATATGCCTTAGGAAACCAATTAATTTTAAAAGCAATTACCGATGGAATTGAGATTAAAAATATTGAATTTGATTTCATGCGTGGAAATGAGTCGTATAAAACAAAGTGGACAGCATCAAAAAGGTATTTATATCAACTGGAGTTTGGCCTCTCTTTTAAGGGAAAAATGGATGTTCATTTTAACCGCCTTTTATTTAACTCAAAACGTATTATTAAAAAATTAATCAGAAAAGAGGAGTGATGAGTTTTACGGCAGTTCTCCCGGTCTACTTACCAAAAGCCTCTTATTTTATCCCATTCCTTACTTGCAAAACTGTTTTATTTGCCGACCACGTTCAATTCCGGAAAAGGTCATCTATTATAAGGAACAGGATATCACAGAATGGCCCCGTTTTAAGTATTCCTGTTAAACACAATGGCTATGCTAAAGCTATTTATACAAAAGAAATTGCGCAAATTGAAAATTGGAATTTAAAACATCTAAAGTGTATCTACCATACTTTCAATACTGCTCCTTATTTTGACGATTACTTTCCTGAAATAGAAAGTATTTTAAAAATGCCTGTTTCATCCCTTTCAGATTTTTTATTAAAACTAACCGGTCATTTTCTTGATAGATTGAAAATTAATGTCACAATAAAAAAAACATCTGAACTAAATTTTAAAAACAATCTCGAAGATGAGTTAATAAAGTTTGCCAAAAAAAATGAACACCTTTCAACCTATTATTATTTTCAAAAAGACGTGGATAATGGATCATTAAATATTCAGAGCCTGAATGATGAAAGCTTATCTACATGTGTTTTTCCGCAACTCATTACCAATGATATATCCACTCTTTCAGTTTTGGAATTGTTATTTCAATATGGACCTGAAGCTGCGTTTTTAATTCGTGATTTAGAGTAGTTTATTTTTGCACAATCATTCAAACTTTTCTAAGTTCACACCACAAAAATTTGGTAGAAATAAGAATGATTATAAAACACTTTAAATTAGCAAGAAATTCAGCAAAAGCTGCCTTTGTAATTCTAATCGATCCAGATAAAATCGAAAACGAGAATATTCCAGGTTTTATTGAAAGATGTATTTCTGCGGGTGTCGATATTTTTTTTATTGGCGGAAGTTTACTTAATGGCAATGAGTTTGATAATAAAATCAAATTAATTAAGTCTCATGCAGAAAATATACCGGTTATTATTTTCCCAGGAAATGTAAATCAACTTTCTCAATACGCAGATGCATTACTCTATTTATCTTTAATAAGCGGTCGTAATCCAGATTATTTGATCGGAAACCAGGTATTGGCGGCCCCAGTTATTAGAAAATCCAAAATAGAATCTATTTCAACAGCTTATATGTTAATTGAGTCTGGAAAAACCACTTCTGTAGAATTTATGAGCGGTACAAAACCAATCCCAAATGATAAAGTTGATATCGCAATCGCTCATGCACTTGCTGCAGAATACTTAGGTTTTAAAGTTGTGTATTTAGAAGCTGGTAGCGGTGCAAAAAACAGTGTTCCAGAAGATATGATAAAAGGTGTTTCTCATTCTATAAGCCTGCCAATAATTGTTGGAGGAGGTATAAAGTCGCCTGATGAAGCTAATCAGAAAGTGCTAGCGGGTGCTAATATCATAGTTATAGGTAACCATTTTGAGAAAAATAATAATAGCAGCATTTTACAAGAGTTTTCCTCTGCAATTCATACAACTGCATTGAGTAAATTTTAGTTTTCAGTTTTTAGATATTTTTTTCTTATTATCTCAACACTTTCCCTGAAGTTAATCATTATTGGACCGATAAAAAGGCAAGTAAATTTAAAATTAGAATGAGTTTTAGGAGGATTAATGAGTGATCGTTATTTAGTCACAGGTGGTGCAGGATTTATTGGATCAAACCTAGTAGAGCGATTGGTACAAAACGGTGAAAATGTACGAATTATAGATAACTTTTCTACTGGAAAAGAAGAAAACATTGCAGAATATGGTGAACAAATAGAAGTAGTAAATGGTGATATTCGCTACCTCAACACGGTAATGGAAGCCATGAAAAACGTAGATTATGTTTTACATCAGGCTGCCCTCCCGTCTGTACCGCGATCAGTTGAAACTCCGCTTGAAAGTAATGATGTTAATACAAACGGTACATTAAATTTACTTTATGCCGCTAAAGAATCAGGTGTTAAGCGCTTTGTGATGGCAGCTTCTTCATCGGCGTATGGTGAATCTCCAACACTACCAAAAGTTGAAACCATGCCAACATCGCCATTATCACCTTATGCTGTAAATAAACTTGCCGGTGAAAATTATTGTAAAGCCTTTTATAATGTTTATGGTTTGGAAACCATTGCCCTTCGCTATTTTAATATATATGGACGTCGCCAGGACCCAAACTCATTTTACTCTGCAGTAATCCCAAAATTTGTAAAAGCATTATTAATGAATAAAGCACCAACCATTTTCGGTGATGGAGAAACCAGCAGGGATTTCACATATATTGACAATGTAATCGAAGCCAACCTTTTAGCATGCAAAGCACCACAAAAAGCTGCGGGCAAAGTAATGAACATTGCATGTGGCGAAAGGATTACGCTTAATGAACTGGCATTGGAACTAAATACTCTTTTAGGGAAAGATTTAGGCGTTGTTCATGCAGATGAACGACCCGGAGATATTAAACATTCTCTTGCGGATATTTCATTAGCAAAAGAAATGATTAATTATGAAGGCAAACATAAAATCGGCGATAGTTTAAAGAAAACTGTAGATTGGTTTGTGTCCAATAAACATATCCTCGGTTTATAGTTTATCAGCTTACCTTTACAAACTCAAAAGTTCATATCGTTATAAAACAAAAAAAGGCTACCCAATAATTTGGATAGCCTTTTTTTTAAATAAAAACTGGTGGTGACTTACTCTCCCACACCAACCATAGGTGCAGTACCATCAGCGCGGGCGGGCTTAACTACTCTGTTCGGAATGGGAAGAGGTGTGTCCCCGCCGCTATAACCACCAGCATTTTTAATATTAGAAGTATGTACAGGGTTATCATCTATCTTAAAACTATATAAATAAAAAAGGTTAAGCCTCACGGCTTATTAGTACTGCTCGGCTTCATACATTACTGCACTTCGACCTACAGCCTATCAACCTCCTAATCTCGAAGGCGCCTTTAGGTCCGATAAATCGGACAGGGATATCTCATCTTGGGTTGGGCTTCGCACTTAGATGCTTTCAGTGCTTATCCACACCAAACATAGCTACCCAGCAATGCCCCTGGCGAGACAACTGGTACACTAGAGGTTTGTCCACTCCGGTCCTCTCGTACTAAGAGCAGATCCCCTCAAATATCCTACGCCCGCAACAGATAGGGACCGAACTGTCTCACGACGTTCTAAACCCAGCTCACGTACCGCTTTAATTGGCGAACAGCCAAACCCTTGGGACCTTCTCCAGCCCCAGGATGCGATGAGCCGACATCGAGGTGCCAAACCACCCCGTCGATATGAACTCTTGGGGGTGATAAGCCTGTTATCCCCGGAGTACCTTTTATCCTTTGAGCGACGGCATTTCCATTCACTACCGCCGGATCACTAAGCCCTGCTTTCGCATCTGCTCGACGTGTATGTCTCGCAGTTAAGCTCCCTTATGCCTTTATACTCTACGCACGATTACCAACCGTGCTGAGGGAACCTTTGGAAGCCTCCGTTACACTTTAGGAGGCGACCGCCCCAGTCAAACTACCCACCAGACACTGTCCCTCCCGCCGATTCAGACGGGCAGGTTAGTAGTCCAACTAAGCAAGGGTGGTATTTCAAGGACGACTCCACACCAACTAGCGCTGGCATTTCGTAGTCTCCCACCTATCCTACACATGCTTAGCTAAAATACAATATCAAGCTGTAGTAAAGGTTCACGGGGTCTTTCCGTCCCGTTGCGGGAAGCCGGCGTCTTCACCGGCATCACAACTTCGCCGAGCTCCTGGTTGAGACAGTACCCAAATCGTTACACCATTCGTGCAGGTCGGAACTTACCCGACAAGGAATTTCGCTACCTTAGGACCGTTATAGTTACGGCCGCCGTTTACCGGGGCTTCAGTTCAATGCTTCTTTTCCGAAGAAAATTACATATCCCCTTAACCTTCCGGCACCGGGCAGGTGTCAGTCCCTATACATCGTCTTACGACTTAGCAGAGACATGTGTTTTTAGTAAACAGTCGCTTGGGTCTGGTCACTGCGGCCCGAGCCAGCTTCAGAGAGTAAATCTCTTAACCGGCCTGGGCACTCCTTCTCCCGAAGTTACGGAGTCATTTTGCCGAGTTCCTTAACCAGGACTCACTCGAGCGCCTTAGGATTCTCTCCCCATCTACCTGTGTCGGTTTACGGTACGGTCAGCTTTAAATCTCACTTAGAGGGTTTTCTCGGCAGTATGGTTAGGGTCAGTTTATGTCCTAGGGACTCCTATTCGCACCTCAGAATAAAGGTGTGCGGATTTGCCTACACACCATTCCTACATGCTTAAACCACCATCCGTCAGGTGGCTGACCTTTCACTCCTGCGTCACCCCATCGCTCAAACAAATTAAAGCTGGTACGGGAATATTAAACCCGTTTCCCATCACCTACGCCTTTCGGCCTCGGCTTAGGGGCCGACTAACCCTGAGCAGATTAACTTTACTCAGGAAACCTTAGATTTTCGGCGAACAGGTTTCTCACCTGTTTTATCGCTACTAATGCCAGCATCCTCTTTTCCATCTCCTCCAGCACACTTCACAATGCACCTTCAACGGTTAATGGAATGCTCCCCTACCACTTGAACCAAAAGTTCAAATCCGCAGCTTCGGTGTACAGTTTAGTCCCGAGAATTATCGGCGCCAAAGCGCTTGACCAGTGAGCTATTACGCACTCTTTAAATGGTGGCTGCTTCTAAGCCAACATCCTGGTTGTCTAAGCACTTCAACATCCTTTATCACTTAACTGTAACTTGGGGACCTTAGCCGACGGTCTGGGTTGTTTCCCTCTCGCGTATGAAGCTTATCCCACACACGCTGACTCCCGATAAACATGTCTACGGCATTCGGAGTTTAACAGGGGGCGGTACCCTGGTGAGGGCCCTAACCCTATTAGTGCTCTACCTCCGTGACACTTTCAATCGAGGCTAGCCCTAAAGCTATTTCGGGGAGAACGAGCTATCTCCAGGTTTGATTGGCCTTTCACCCCTACCCACATCTCATCCAAAGATTTTTCAACATCTCCTGGTTCGGACCTCCACGACATCTTACTGCCGCTTCATCCTGGACATGGGTAGATCACCTGGCTTCACGTCTGCCGCACGTAACTAATTCGCCCTGTTCAGACTCGCTTTCGCTACGGTTACATCTCTGAAAGACTTAGCCTTGCTACGTACGAGCAACTCGCTGGCTCATTATGCAAAAGGCACGCTGTCATCCCGGACATGCCGAGACTCCAACTGATTGTAGGCACACGGTTTCAGGTACTTTTAACTCCCCTCCCGGGGTGCTTTTCACCTTTCCCTCACGGTACTAATTCACTATCGGTCACAAGAGAGTATTTAGCCTTACCCGATGGTCCGGGCTGATTCCCACAAGATTTCTCGTGTCCCGTGGTACTCGGGTTTCCATACCATGAAGTCTACAAAATTTCGCCTACGGGACTATCACCCTCTACGGTGTGACTTTCCAGACACTTTGACTATCTTGTAGATTTTTGACTTCACCCAGATGCTGTAACATCTTAGAGTATGAACCCCACTACACCAGGTGTACAACGCTTACAGGCTCTTAAATACACCAAGGTTTAGGCTCTTTCCGCTTCGCTCGCCGCTACTAAGGAAATCACTTCGTTTTCTCTTCCTGAAGGTACTTAGATGTTTCACTTCCCTTCGTTCGCCTCCTATTAATAGGATAACCCCGCATTACCAGGGTTGGGTTGCCCCATTCGGACACCTACGGGTCTAAGGTTGTGTGCACCTCGCCGTAGATTTTCGCAGCTTATCACGTCCTTCATCGCCTTCTTGTGCCTAGGCATCCACCGTGTGCCCTTAGCAACTTAACCTACATCTATTTACATAATTAAGATAGATGATAACTCTATACATTCTTTCTTCTATTACTTCTTCTTACTTTTCCATCATGTCAAAGAACAGCTTAAAACTTTATTCACCAAAAAGAGGAGTTGAATTGAATCAATTGAGATTGCCTTTAGCCCCAAAGGGCTCCTTAGAAAGGAGGTGATCCAGCCGCACCTTCCGGTACGGCTACCTTGTTACGACTTCGCCCCAGTCATCAGCCTTACCTTCGACGGCCCTTAATGGACCGGCTTCGGGTACTGCCGACTCCCATGGCGTGACGGGCGGTGTGTACAAGGCCCGGGAACGTATTCACCGCGGCATGCTGATCCGCGATTACTAGCGATTCCGACTTCATACAGTCGAGTTGCAGACTGTAATCCGAACTGAGATCGGTTTTTAGGGATTGGCTCCACCTCGCGGTATCGCGACCCGTTGTACCGACCATTGTAGCACGTGTGTAGCCCGGGATGTAAGGGCCATGATGACTTGACGTCATCCCCACCTTCCTCCAGTTTATCACCGGCAGTCCCCATAGAGTCCCCACCATAACGTGCTGGCAACTATGGGCAAGGGTTGCGCTCGTTGCGGGACTTAACCCAACATCTCACGACACGAGCTGACGACAGCCATGCAGCACCTGTCATAGTGTCCCGAAAGACATATACATCTCTGCACATTTCACTGTGATGTCAAACCCCGGTAAGGTTCTTCGCGTTGCATCGAATTAAACCACATGCTCCACCGCTTGTGCGGGCCCCCGTCAATTCCTTTGAGTTTCAACCTTGCGATCGTACTCCCCAGGCGGGATACTTAATGCGTTAGCTGCGACACTGACCCTAAAAAGGACCAACATCTAGTATCCATCGTTTACAGCGCGGACTACCAGGGTATCTAATCCTGTTTGCTCCCCGCGCTTTCGCGCATTAGCGTCAGTTGTGAGCCAGGTAGCCGCCTTCGCTACTGGTGTTCTTCCCAATATCTACGCATTTCACCGCTACACTGGGAATTCCGCTACCCCATCTCACACTCAAGCCGGGCAGTTTCAAATGCAGTTCCACGGTTAAGCCGTGGGCTTTCACATCTGACTGACCAGGCCGCCTACACGCCCTTTACGCCCAGTAATTCCGGACAACGCTTGCACCCCCCGTATTACCGCGGCTGCTGGCACGGAGTTAGCCGGTGCTTACTTTATAGGTACCGTCACATACATACCCTTACGAATACATACCGTTCGTCCCTATCTACAGGGGTTTACACACCATAGTGCTTCATCCCCCACGCGGCGTTGCTGCGTCAGAGTTTCCTCCATTGCGCAATATTCCTCACTGCTGCCTCCCGTAGGAGTCTGGGCCGTATCTCAGTCCCAGTGTGGCTGATCACCCTCTCAGATCAGCTATCCATCGCTGCCTTGGTAAGCCGTTACCCTACCAACTAACTAATGGAACGCAGGCCCATCCATGCGCGGTACAAAAGCACCTTTGATTCTTCTGCCAGGTGACAAAAGAATATCATATGGTATTAGCAACGATTTCTCGATGTTATCCCAATCGCAAGGGCAGGTTGCCTACGCGTTACTCACCCGTTCGCCAGTGTAATCATCTCCCCGAAGGGAAACTTTCTCCTTGACTTGCATGTGTTAAGCACGCCGCCAGCGTTCGTCCTGAGCCAGGATCAAACTCTTCGTTGTCATTTCATTTATTTCTTTTACTACTTTATGACAACCTCAATAAAGGCTCGTTTCAACTCCTCATTTCAATGAACAAAGGGCTCGTAATCTACTAACACTAAATTAACTTTGCAAATGTATATTTGGTGTTTTTTACATTTTTTACGAGAGCTTTTAATTTACCTACTTCATTTCCCAAAGGCAAATATTTATTCACTACTTTTGCAAAAAAAATAACCCGGACTACTTTTATATCCGGGCTATTTATTTTTTTTTGATTTAACGTATTTATTTGAAGGCTATTTTAAATAATTCTTCAACTTCATTTACAAAATGAAATGTAATATCTTTTCGATTATGTTGGGGTATTTCTTCCAGATCTTTTTTGTTCTTTAAAGGTATAATTATTTCTTTAATACCTGCCCTTTTAGCAGCAAGTACTTTTTCTTTTATTCCACCTACCGGAAGAACCAAGCCGCGCAAGGTAATCTCTCCAGTCATGGCAAGATTATCTTTTATTGGCCTGTCGCTGAATAAGGAGTATAATGCGGAGAACATTGTTATACCAGCACTCGGTCCGTCTTTTGGGATAGCGCCAGCCGGAACATGAATATGAGTATCGAACTTTTCATAAAACTTGGAATTAATATTAAATTTATCTTTGTTTGAACGGAGGAAACTCAAGGCGGCAGAAGCTGACTCTTTCATTACATCACCCAATTTGCCAGTTAATGAAAGATTGCCTTTGCCTTCCATTTTTGTAGCTTCAATAAATAAAATATCACCACCAACGGGCGTCCATGCCAAGCCAGTAGCAACACCAGGTCTCGATACTCTTTCAGCTATATCATAGTAAAATCTTTCCGCCCCAAGATAGTTTGGAATTATTCTTGGAGTTATCTTTTTGGAAACGACTGTTTCTTCAACAATCTCCTTTGCAATACCACGAATAATGCTGGCAATTTCCCTTTCAAGATTACGAACACCTGCTTCTCTTGTATATTTGTTTATCACAGTCTTTGTAGCAGTATTTGTAAATTGGATTTGTTTGTCCGTTAAACCATGATTTTCCAATTGTTTTGGGATTAAATATTTTTCAGCGATCTTGGCTTTTTCTTCCTCCGTATAGCTGATTAACTCAATAATTTCCATCCTGTCTTTTAATGCAGGAGGAATTGGATCTATTAAGTTAGCTGTTGCAATAAACATCACTTTTGATAGATCAAATGGGATTTCCAGATAATGATCCGCAAAAGAAAAATTTTGCTCCGGATCTAAAACCTCCAATAAAGCGGAGGAGGGATCACCACGAAAATCCATACCAAGCTTGTCAAGTTCATCAAGCATGAATACAGGATTATTGGATCCAACTTTTTTTATTTCCTGAATAATTCTCCCAGGCAATGCACCAACGTATGTCCGCCTGTGCCCTCTTATCTCAGCTTCATCTCGGACTCCTCCTAAAGACAGACGAGAGAATTTTCTATTTAATGCCCGTGCAATTGATCTGCCAAGACTTGTTTTACCAACCCCGGGAGGACCAACAAAACACAAAATAGGACCTTTCATATCTGACTTTAATTGGCGGACAGCTAAATATTCGAGGATTCTCTTTTTTACTTTGTCCAGCCCATAATGATCTTCATTTAAAATAGCTTCAGCTTTAGAAACATTTAGCCGGTCCTTGGTAGTTTTTTTCCAGGGCATATCTAAAATCCAATCGAGATATGTCCTTGTAACTGTATACTCACTAGCCATAGGAGACATTTTTGAGAGACGATTCAGCTCTTTTTCTGCAACATCTTTTGCATACTTTGGCATTTTAATCTTGGTAAGCTTTTCACGTAATTCTTCAATCTCTGTGCCTTCATCTTCGTACTCACCCAGTTCTTTTTTTATTGCCTTTAGCTGCTCTCTTAAGTAATAGTGTCTTTGCGTCTTATTTAATTCACCCTGAACCTTGTCCTGGATTTTGTTACCTAATTCAAGTATTTGTAATTCTTTATTTAAAAGATAATTAACTCTTGTCAGCCTCTCTTTTACATCCAACATCTCCAGGATTTGTTCTTTTTCCGTAACGGTAAAATTAACCTGAGAGGCAATAACGTCTGCAAGCTTTGAGGAATCCTCAGTATTAAGAACCATTACCCTGTGTTCATTTGTCAAATAAGGTGTATGGTCAACAATCTTTTGAAAGATGTTTTTAATATTATTTGCGAGGGCGTCAATTTCAAAATCCTGATCTTGAGGTACTACATTATCTTCTTGCTGATGAACAATCCCTTCAAAATAGGGCTCTGCCTTTGAGAATTCTGATACTTTAAAACGGTATAATCCCTGAACAATAAGCTGCTCACTACCATCCGGCATTTTAAATTTTTTCAAAATCATCGCGGCAGTACCAAACTTATAAAGATCCTCAAATGATGGCTCTTCTATTCTGCCATCCTGTTGTGACACAAGTCCAATAACTTTTGTTTCTTCATCTAATTCACTAAGCAGATTTAGCGACTTTTCACGGCCAACGGCTAATGGTATAACCTGGTGTGGAAAAACAACGGTATTTCTTAGTGGCATAATCGGTAAAACTTCTGAAACCGGGGTAGATATTATTTCACTCACTTTTTATCTCCGAATTTTTTGAGACCTATTTCCATCAATTTTTATGCCAAGGTTAATAAATGACGATAATTGTACAAAAAACACTAATATTGAATGTAATGACCTTTTTAATGGAAATTATGGCAGATTGTACTGTCAGACGATATCGTCAACAATTGTGTTGAAATAAAATATTATATGCAATATTATTTTTTTCCTAAATATAAGCTTGTAATTTCCCGACTGAAATGATTGGGAATTTTGAATGAAATGAAATTTTACAGCCAATTAATTTCTATTTGCGCATCACTTTTGGTTTCATTATTTTCAAAACCCGATTTAGTAACTCTAAAAAGAGTGTATAAAAATGATAATTAGAAAGGATTTTTATGTCTGATGTTTTAAACCTGCCTAAACCGTTAAAACCGTTAGAAGAACTATCTTATAATTTATGGTTTAGCTGGAATCCCGATGCAAGGGACCTTTTCAGGGAAATTGACTTAGATTTATGGCGCTCTGAAGACCGAAACCCAGTTGCATTTTTAAAAAAGATACCTTCTGAAAAAATTGAAAGATTTGCAGAAAACAAAGATTTTGTAAACAAAGTTAAAAAAGTCCATTCCAGGTTTGTAAACTACATGGACAATAAAGCGACTTTATTTAATAAGAATTACCCTAATCTTGATAACCAGTTAATTGCCTACTTTTCTGCAGAATATGGTATTCACGAATCTCTCCCGAATTATGCCGGTGGCTTGGGCGTTCTTTCCGGGGATCACTGCAAAACGGCTTCTGATCTTGGATTGCCATTTGTTGCTGTTGGCTTGATGTATAAGCATGCTTATTTCAATCAGCTGGTTAATGAACAAGGTGAACAGGTTGAAGAATATCGTGAACTTTCTCTGGACGAACTCCCCATTTCATTGGTCACAAATGATAATAATGAACCCGTCCTTGTTACCGTACCGATATTGGATCGCGAAGTTTATATAAAAATATGGAAAGTGGCTGTTGGCCGCATTAGCCTGTTTTTGCTTGATACAAATGTCGATCAGAATTCTGAGGATGATAAAAAGATCATCCATTCACTTTATGGCGGCACACGCGATACCCGGATTCAACAGGAAATTATTCTTGGGATTGGCGGACTCAGGGCATTGAGGGCGATGGATTTAGACCCGGCCACATATCACATGAATGAAGGTCATTCTGCATTTCTGGGACTGGAAAGATTATATGAATTAATCAATGAAGGAATGGATTTTAAACCTGCCCTTGAATATGTTCGCAGCACATCTTTATTTACAACCCATACTCCAATCCCCGCAGGAAATGAAGCATTTGAATTTGATATGATGGAGAAATACTTCAAGGATTTCTGGCCAAAACTGGAAATGTCCGATAATTATTTCTTTGATCTTGGGCGTAACCTGAATGAGCATCAACATGAAAATTTTTCTTTAACAATACTTGCGTTAAACATGGCATATATGGCCAACGGCGTTAGCAAACTTCACAGTGTTGTTTCGCAGGGAATGTGGCAAAAAGTTTATCCGGGCGTTCCTGTTTCCGAGGTTCCAATCGGACATGTTACAAATGGTATTCACACTGAATCCTGGTTGCACCGCGAAATGATTGAGTTGTTTGATAAATATGTTGGTGAAGACTGGCGTGATCATATCCATGAAGAATCGTACTGGAACAAGGTAAATGATATCCCGGATGATGTTTACTGGCAAGCAATGGTTAAAATGAAAAAAGCTATGTCCGGTCATCTTAGACGTAAACACGAAGATCAATTAAGCCGCTATCAAGGTCACGATCATGGCTATCCTGCTGCAGATGAAATTCTTGATGAAGAAGCTTTGACTATAGGCTTTGCCCGGCGTTTTGCTCCTTATAAAAGAGCAACTCTTTTGTTCCGGGATAAAGAGCGAATCAAAAAAATACTAAACAACACTGAAAAGCCTGTGCAAATTTTATTTTCCGGAAAAGCGCACCCTCAAAATGATGCAGGAAAAGAATTGATCCGTGAAGTAAATGCCATCACAAAGGAAAATGGCTTAAGAGGAAAAGTTAGTTTTGTTGAAAACTACAGCATCAATATCAGCCGCCCTTTAACCTCCGGCGTGGATGTTTGGCTGAATAACCCAAGGCGACCTTTGGAAGCAAGCGGCACTAGCGGCCAAAAAGTACCGATCAATGGTGGGATTAACTTCTCAGTTCTCGATGGTTGGTGGCCTGAAGGCTATAACGGAAAAAATGGCTGGGTTATCGGGAAAGAAGTTGAGTATTCTGACCATTTGCAGCAAGACAAAGATGATGCTGAAATGATGTATGATGTGCTTGAGAATGAGATTGTGCCCTTGTTTTATAAAAGAGACAAAGATGGCATTCCAAAAGATTGGATCAAAATGTCCAAAGAATCTCTGCGCTCCACTTTTACAAAATTTAGCACGCACACCATGGTCTGGAATTATACAACAAAATTCTATGTACCGGGCATTCAACGCGATGTTAAATACAATGAAAATGAATATGCTGCCCTAAACCGTTTTACACGTTGGATGAACCGTGTTAAAAGACATTGGCGCAATGTTCAACTCCATTTAAATGGTGGAAGCCTTCATGAAGATACACGCGTTTTCAGCGCAGGCGAAACAAAAGAAATCAGCATAAAAGTTAATGTTGGTGCGCTCAAAACAAGCGAACTTCGTGTTGAACTGATTCTGGAAAGGCAGGATGCTATAAAAGGTCACCAGCATATGGAAATTTACCCCATGGGACTTATTGGCCAGACAGATGAAAATAAATATGAATATCGAGCGCGGGTTAAAGCAAAACGTGATGGCTCTTACAGGTTTAACTGCCGTGTAATGCCAACTCACCCGGATTTGTTTTCGCAACATGAAACACGCTTGATTAAGTGGTTGGATTAAGAAATAATAGTTTGATTTTATTAAACCTTCCAGGATTTCAAAACCTGGAAGGTTTTTTATTTTATGAACTGTGTCTGAAAAGATGGGGCTTTTTTATTACATTAATGTTAAACTGAGCTGATATTAATTGCCTAACTGGCTAAATATTTTTTTAAAAAGCTTTTTTTCTTTTCACCTTTTTTAGGAAATCCGAGTTCTATAAGACTAGAGTCACCTTCTTCAACTAAGATATTTTTTGGAATACAGTTTAGGTTTTTATAAAAAAATTTTGCAAAAATTAATGGAGGACTAATTACCACTAAAAAAATATAGGAAAAATATCTCTCTGCGAAGGACTTTAATTCTGGAAAAAAAATTGATGTAACAAACATAAAAGATGCAAACAGTGGAAATCCAAGAGCCATTAACCACACCATGATATTCAAATTCCTCTTTTTCATTGTAGTTGATTTGATATCACCCACGCCTAAGACTGTCCCATAAACGTGTAAAGAATCACTTGAATTTCCTGTATGTATTATTTTAATTAAACAACCTTCTTTAAAATCGAAATAATCAAAATTGATGGAAATTCTTTTTTGATTACTTGAAATTCTGACCTTCCAATTATTTGACTCATTTGATGTTTGCTGAACTTCTGCGAATAGAATTTTAAAACCTGACTCAGCTTCAATTATCAGCGGGGTTTTTTTTTGCAATATCATCTCTTTTTACAGTTTCCTTACCTTCATTCCATATTATAAATTTTGATTGAGTAAGATTTTTAACTGTTTTGTCTTTATATGAAAAACTCAATCCATCAATTATACCAAGCTCTTGATTGAAAATATTAAGACTATCAAGTACGTAGTTTGGTGATTTTTCTCTTTGGCTTTTTTTATAGTATAAGTGAGTTGCAAGGACACCAAAAGCCAAAAACAAAAAAGGTAAAATTATATCAGAAAACCAATCTATCATACATCCTCTTCCAAAAAAGATTTTAAAACGCTTTTATAAATTATGGGCAAGTCTTTGTTTTAACATAGGTTTATCCGATTGCAGGCTGTTGTGATTTTTGCAACACACATAACATAAATAAAAACAACTGCTTTTTCAAAACAGAATTTCGATGGACCACAGCTGAAAATATTTATGCTATTTGTAGAGAGGATGATTTTAGTAAGAACTTCTAACAAACATAGTCTTGGAGATTATCAAACATATAAATAAATTAGCAAGATTATAATCCAGATAACATTGTTTGCTATGTATCTGATAAAAACATTTTTAACAGGAAAACAGTATGACTTTTAAAGATCAAATACGCCAGGGAATCCCAAAAGAATTACCTGAGAAAATTGCATATCCAGCCGACGCAAATGCGGCTCCAAAAAGAAAAGATATTTTAAGCATAGAAGAAAAACAGCTGGCTGTTCGCAACGCCCTACGCTACTTTCCGGAAAAGTGGCACAAAATATTGGCTGAAGAATTTGCCGCTGAGCTACAAAAGTTTGGCCGGATTTATATGCACCGTTTTAAACCGGATTATAAAATATATGCAAGGCCAATTGAAGAGTATCCGGCAAAAACACGACAAGCAGCTGCAATAATGTTGATGATACAAAACAACCTGGATCCGGCGGTTGCCCAGCACCCTGAAGAACTAATCACCTATGGCGGCAACGGCGCTGTTTTTCAAAACTGGGCCCAATACCTGGTTACAATGCAATATTTGTCCGAAATGACGAATGAACAAACCCTGCATATTTATTCCGGGCATCCACTGGGATTATTTCCCTCCTCTAAAAATTCACCACGTGTGATTGTTTCAAACGGTATGATGATCCCCAATTATTCTAAACCTGATGACTGGGAAAAGTTTAATGCTTTGGGCGTCACACAATATGGGCAAATGACGGCCGGGTCTTACATGTATATTGGGCCTCAGGGGATTGTACACGGCACAACAATTACCGTGATGAATGCATTCAGAAAAATTTTGGAAAAGGATGATACCCCCACCGGAAAAATATTCTTAACCGCCGGTTTAGGCGGAATGAGTGGTGCCCAACCAAAAGCGGGCAATATTGCCGGCTGCATTACAGTTTGCGCAGAGGTAAATCCACATGCGGCAAAAAAAAGACACGAGCAAGGATGGGCAGATATCTTAATTGAAAATATGGATGAACTTGTTAAAACTGTTAAAAATGCCAAGAACGAACACAAAGTTGTATCGATTGCTTTTATTGGAAATATCGTTGATGTATGGGAACGATTTGATGTGGAAAACATTTTCGTGCATATCGGTTCAGACCAAACTTCACTTCATAATCCTTGGTCCGGTGGTTATTATCCAGCCGATGTCACATTCGAAGAATCCAATCGGTTAATCCGCGAAGAACCGGCTTTGTTCAAAGAAAAAGTTCAGCAATCCCTCCGCAAACATGTGGTTGCAATAAACAAACACACTGCAAAAGGCACATACTTTTTTGATTATGGAAATGCCTTTTTGCTGGAAGCATCCCGTGCCGGAGCTGAAATTATGGCGGAGAATGGTATTGATTTTAAATATAAATCTTATGTGCAGGATATACTGGGGCCCATGTGTTTTGATTTTGGATTTGGGCCATTCCGTTGGGTTTGTACATCCGGAAAACCCGAAGACCTGGATTTGACTGACAAGATAGCCCGCGATGTTTTACAGAAAATAATGGATAACTCACCAAAAGAAATTCAACGCCAAATGCTGGACAATATTGTCTGGATAAATGAAGCCAAAAAGAACAAAATGGTTGTCGGTTCGCAGGCCCGCATATTATACGCCGATGCTGAAGGGCGCGTAAAAATTGCATTAGCTTTCAATAAAGCGATAGCAGAAGGTAAAATTGGTATGGTCGTATTAGGGCGCGATCATCATGATGTGAGTGGTACCGATTCGCCTTATCGGGAGACGTCCAACATTTATGACGGTAGTAGTTTTACAGCAGACATGGCAATCCAAAATGTTATTGGAGATAGTTTTCGGGGAGCAACCTGGGTGTCCATCCATAATGGCGGCGGTGTTGGTTGGGGCGAAGTAATAAACGGCGGTTTTGGAATGGTCCTTGATGGAACGCCGGAAACCGAATCGCGCATAAAAAGTATGCTTTTTTATGATGTTAACAATGGCATCGCCCGTCGCAGTTGGGCAAGAAATGATGGGGCTTTATTTGCAGCCAAACGTGAAATGCAACGTTCTCCAAATCTAAAAGTGACGCTTCCAAATATCGTATCAGACAATTTAATAGAAGGTCTTTTCTAATGCGGCTACTTTTAAAAAACATTAAAGAGTTACTTCAGGTACGAAACAACTTTATTCCATTTGTAGCCGGAGAACAATTGAGCGAACTACCTTCTATAAAGAACGCCTATCTGCTGATTGAAGATGACTTAATTTCCGATTTTGGACCAATGGATCTGTGCCCTGATCACAAGGTGGATAAAGTTGTGGATGCTACGGGAAAAATGGTTTTACCAACCTGGTGTGATTCACATACACATTTGGTTTTTCCTGAGACACGAGTAGGTGAATTTGTTGACCGGATTAATGGCCTTTCTTATGAACAGATCGCTCAGAAAGGCGGCGGGATATTAAACTCAGCCAAAAAAATGCAAACTATTACAGATGAAGAATTATATCTGCACAGCGAAAAACGATTGAAAGATTTAATTCAACTTGGTACCGGTGCCATTGAAATAAAATCAGGTTACGGTTTAGAAACAAATGCCGAATTGAAAATGCTTCGGGTAATCAAACGATT
This sequence comes from Calditrichota bacterium, assembly GCA_013112635.1. Classification (NCBI taxonomy): domain Bacteria; kingdom Pseudomonadati; phylum Calditrichota; species Calditrichota bacterium. The sequence continues at coordinate 405,485 of JABFGF010000004.1, forward strand.
AAAAGAAAATAGTCCGGTAGAAATAAAAGCCACTTTTCTTGGTGCGCATGCACTCCCGTTAGACTATAAAAATGATAAAAGCGGCTATCTAAAAATGTTAGTAGAAATTGTAATGCCTAAAATTGCTGAAGAATCGTTGGCGGAATACATCGATATATTTTGTGAAACCGGATATTTCGATATTGAGGACACTAATTATATTTTAGAGGCGGGACAAAAATATGGACTTATACCAAAAATTCATGTAAATCAGTTTACAATTATTGGTGGTGTGCAAACTGCTGTTAAATTTAAAGCATTATCTGTGGACCATCTGGAAGAGTTAAATGAAAAAGACATCCAGTCTTTAAAAAACACCTCTACAATGCCGGTTGCTTTACCAGGTTGCTCCTTCTTTTTGGGCATTCCCTATACACCGGCCCGACAAATAATTGATGCCGGACTCCCAATCGCCCTGGCATCTGATTATAACCCAGGATCTGCACCCTCAGGAAATATGAATTTTATAGTTTCATTGGCTTGTGTTAAAATGAAAATGAATCCAAATGAAGCTATAAATGCCGCCACACTTAACGGCGCATATGCGATGGGTCTGGAAAATCAGTTAGGTTCAATCACGGTTGGCAAATTGGCAAATATTATTGTGACGAAGCCGATCGATTCGCATGAAGAATTGCCTTATTCCTTTGGTGAAAACCTTATCGATCAGGTTTATATTAAAGGCAATCTAGTTAAATAATATTTAAGTGAAAGTTAAGGAATTAAGTGCTGAAGCTGGCTAAGTATTACGAGAATGATTTCAGATAATAAATGTTTTCCGGTTTTACAATTTTGTCAAAAATCTCTTCATTGTGTGAAATAAGTAAAATAGCTTTTCCATCAGCTTTTTACCTATAAAAAAAGATTCAGATATTCTTTGAAAACAAAAACACGGTTTCTCTTGAAACCAGTATCTTCGATCAAAATTCCCATTTGAACAAAATCTTTAATGAAACGATTCGCCGTAGCCGGTGATGCCTGCAAAATGGCACCTATACGTGCTGCATTTGTAATGGGGCGACTATATAATTCATTTAATACATGTTTTGCTTTAATCTGTTTTTGGCCAAGAGTTAATAGCTTTTTACTTTCAATATTTTCTTTTAGCTTGATAATCTTATTAAATGTATCGATTGAATTTAAAGCCGTTTCCAGAACACCCACAAGGAAGAACCGTATCCATTGCGTTAGATTATTATGTGTTCGTACACTTGTTAAATTATCATAATAATGCGGTTTGTTACGCTCAAAGAAATCAGACAAATACAATGTTGGTTTTTGCAACAATCCGTTACTAACCAGATATAATGTAATTAACAACCTTCCCAGTCTTCCATTGCCATCTAAAAAAGGATGGATCGTTTCGAACTGATAATGGGAAATGGCAATTTTTATTAAGTGGGGAACTTGAATAAAAGTGTTATTTAAAAACTTTTCCAGGTCACTCATCAATCCCGGAACTTCTTCTTGAGTAGGCGGAATAAATATAGCATCTTTTAATGAAACGCCTATCCAGTTTTGGCTACGCCGAAATTCACCTGGCGAGCGTTCTTTGCCACGTACGCTTTTTAAAATGACCTTATGTGTATTCTTTAACAGACGGTTAGACAAAGGAAGTTTATCTAATTCTTTTATGGCCTGGTTCATAGCCGCTATATAGTTTTGCACTTCCTGCCAATCATCCCGACGTTCTGGCAAAACGCTTTCTTCTTCAATGAGTGCTTCTTCAAAACTGGTTTGAGTGCCTTCAATGCGGTTGGACTTGGTTGCTTCTTTGGCCATATGCATCAGGATAAAAAAATCGACATCAGGAATAAGCTGAGAAAATGCATTCAGCTCGCCCAGCTTATGATTGGCTTCACCAAGCAGAGTGTTAAGAGAGGGGTCGGAAATAATCCATTCGTGGTTAACGGGATTTGGTGAAAAGCTTTTATATTCAAATTGCTGGACCAATTTGCCAGCTTTGAAATTTTTAATATCCATAATTTTGAAAATATAGTTTTCTATATTTTTATTATCACCATTTTATGAAAATATAACAAATTGTGTTTTCATTTACAATTGTAATATGAAATGATATAAAAGATAGAATCAATATTTTTTATAGATTTAACTGCTTGCAATGATAAAAATTATGTGGATTTTAAATAATAAATATTTTCCGGTTTTACAATCTTATCAAAAATCTCTTCATTGTGTGAAATAAGTAAAATAGCTTTTCCATCAGCCTGACGTTGTTTAATTTTTTCAATAATTTTATGGGCGCTTCTCAAATCCAATCCGTTTAGCGGTTCATCCAAAATCAGAATATCTGTATCCAAAACCAGGCTGCGCAAAATATTGATGCGCTGCTTTTGCCCGCCGCTTAAAAATTTAATTTTTTTCTTTAAAAAGGATGGCTTCAGTTTTACATCAAACAATTCCTGGATACGTCGAAGCACTTTTGCATCATTTACTTTGCGCGTATCCGATAATGCTTTAAAGATTTCCAAAACTGAAGCATTTTGGTTTAGCGATTCATCCGCATGTTGAAAAACCATGGAAGCCCTTTGGCCCCAAATATGTTTCCGCCAAAAATCCTCAGTTGTTTTATGAGAAACGTTTTGCTGGTCGAATGACAAAACCATTCTTTGCGCTTTTACCAAACCCATAATTATTTTGGCAACAGTTGTTTTACCCGCCCCGCTTTGTGCTTTTAGATAAACAAGCTCACCACGCTTTACTTCCAATTCTATTTCCGGTGAATCAAGATTCTCTTTATGGAATGTCAGCCGTTTTCCAAAAATATTTATCCCGCTGCGGACGCTTAGAAGTACATGACCGGCGTGAATCGCATCTGAAGAAACAAAGCTTTGTTTTTTTATCCAACTAAGATATTCTTCTTTGGAAAAATCGTTTAACACCAACCCATTTTCAGAGGAATCTTTAATTATGTCATTCCCGAATGTATTAATCGGGAATCTCTGATCAGGAGATTTAGATTCCTGCTTGGAACTTGCAGGTTTGTTAACAACGGCTTGTCGGTGAATGACAGACATATTTTCAGATCTGGTAAGTTCCAAATATTCTACCGCTGCTGAGATATCTTTATAATTTTTTTCAACCTCTGAAATAATGGAATAATCGTGAGTTATGATTAAAATTGTAAATGGTTTCAGTTGGTAACACTCAAGTAAAAGTTGGATGAATAAATTGCGAAAACGGTTATCCAGGCTGCCAGATGGCTCATCAAAAACAAACAATGCCGTTTTTGTGCTTTTGCTATCAAGATATATTTTGATTTTTTTAAAAGCCATGGCCAGTAAAATGCGTTGCTTCTCACCACCGCTGGGCCGGTAAGGTTTTGGAAAAATTTTCAACAAGCGGTTTAAAAAAGCTTCCTCTGCCCCATTCCATAAATGCCTGATTATGGCTTGTTCGTCCGATGGATCAACATTTTGTAGGCTGCCTTCGCTTAGTTGTTTATATAATGGCAATAATGGATTGAGATGGGATGATGGCTCCTGAAAAACAAAAAAGCCATTTTCTTGCACAGATTTTGTTGCTGGCAAATTGAGATATTTTAAATAATCACTTTTATTAATTTTTACATCCAGGTCATCCGGATCAATTAATCCAAAAATTGCTTTGCTGATAATTGATTTACCGATACCTGACTCACCAAAAAGGAAATTTATTTTGTTTGGTGATATCTTAAAATTTGAAATATCTACAAGCTTGCGGCGCCCGGATGCAATTTGCAATGCAAATTCAAATGCACTCATATATGATATCTCCGGGCAAATCCATCAGAGATTTTATAAACACAAAATAATGTGAATACAATCAAAAAAGAAACGCTTATACCCTGCAAATGACGTAAAAATAAATTAGGAAAATAAAGCGGGTTTGTTAGTGTCGAGCCGATCGCTAAAATGTCTTGTTTGCTGTCGATCTGTGCCAGCATACTTCCAAGGGTTGATGGCAGGTTTATGGCGCTCACATCGGTGGAAAGTCCCACGGACACAATAAAATCAATACTGCAAATCAGAAAAATGGTCATCCCGAAAACAGCGATCAGTTTATTAAACAAATGTATCCAGCTGTTTTTGTAAAGTATATCAAAATTAATGATATGAAAATCTGAAATACCACACACACGGCTGGCATTGTAAAAATCTGTTTTCTTAAAATGATCGATCCGCTCCAGCATTAAATCACTTATCTCTAAAAAAACAAACAGGCTGATTATTAATGCCAGGAAGATCATAATTGTGGTGGTACCAAGCGTGGTTTTTTCCAGCATGCGGGTTACAAAAACATAACCGATCAAAATGCCTAAAATTTGTGGAATGGAGCGTATCAGGTTCACGAGCACTTTTACCGGGAAAAACAGGATTCCATTTAACCGCTCTTTGCTAAAATGAATCAGCATTGTTTTCATCCATGCCAGGATCAATGAAAACAGAATCACAAGCAGGCCGATAAACAGGGTATTAAAAAATGCCGCTTCAAGCTTTCTAAGCGCCGGATTATTGAGAAACATTAGATCCCACAACCAAAGAAGCATAAGGCCGCCAATCCAGGTTATGGCCCAAAGTTTGTCTTTTTGTGGATATATGTTTTTAAGAATTTCCAGAACAGGGTTCATATAAATTAGATTTTTATAAATGCAAAAAGTAAGCTTTCAGTTTTGACGCTATTTAAAATGTAACTATATTTTTTCATACCATTCAATCTTTTAGTGAATTCTTCTGTGAAAAAAAAGCAACTTACATATTTTACCTTAAGCGGTGTAATTTTTCTGATAGGAAGTTTTGTTATAATTGACTCTTTTGTTTTAAAAAAAGAGATCGTCTCCATCCCTGTTTCTGAAGAGAAATGCTTAACCTGCCACACGGATATGGGCGATCCAAGTCCGTTCCACCCAATTGCTGCTTATGGTTGTGTAATGTGCCATCTTGGAAATGCTTCAACTGATGATAAAGATGATGCCCATGAAGAGATGCTTGTAAATCCATCGGATTTAAATCATGCAGATCTTACTTGCGGTAAATGCCACAATGATATCCTGCACAATGTCAGAAACTCCATCATGACCAATAATGCCGGTTTGGTTGCTTCAACACTTTATCAATGGGATGAACGCATATCGCCCGATGATACTTCCCTGCATATAAATGAATTGCCGGATACATCATTGGCAACATCGCATATGCGAAAATTATGTGCCGGCTGCCATGTTAATAAACTGGAAAATGATCTCCCTGGAGAAACAGGAACGCGAGGCGGCGGCTGTAACGACTGCCATTTGGTAAAAGCCGGTACCGAGGGAAAACATTCAACCTTTTCTGTGCAAATGGATATCCCTGTTTGCGAAAAATGCCATAACCGATCTGACCGTGTTGGTCTTACCTACCAGGGAAAATTTGAATCCGAAGGTTATGGAACGCCTTACGAGCATGGAAATACTTCATCGATGGAATTATCCAACGGGCGCTATTTTTATCAAATCACACCGGACATTCATTACGAGGCAGGCATGGTTTGCATTGATTGCCATATCGCCGAAGATGTAATGGGTGATGGTAAAAAATATACTCATCTTGAGTTGGCCGTTCATATAAAATGTGAAGATTGTCATCAAATGAAAACAGCCCGCCCACCGGCAGATAATATTGTATGGAGAATGATTGAGGTAAATAGCAACTTGCAATTATCACCTGATTCTACTTTTGCCAAAACAGAAAGAAATTCATTTTATGCGAATGTTTTTATGGAAGATGAAGATGTTGTATTAATCCGTAAACTCGACGGCCAAAAACTAATCATTCCTCAAAACAAGAACAGGCCGGAGTGCCAAATGCCGGGGCATGAGAAAATGAGTTGTCAGGCTTGTCATTCTGCTTACACACCTCAATGTTATGGTTGTCATGATGTTTATGATCCGACAAAAAAACAGCTTGATAAGGTTTCATATGAAGAAACGTATGGCCATTGGAGTGAAGGCCGTTCCTATCTGCGATTTGAAAAACCAACACTCGGAATTGACAACCTTGGGCGGATTATACCGTTTGCTCCCGGCTGCCAGGTTTATATGACGGAGTTGGATGATGACTTGCAAATTAAACAACAAAAAACATGGCTGACAATGGCACCTTATGATCCACATTCTACTCGCAAAAATGTAGCAACATGTATTGATTGCCATGGCAGTATAAAACGGTTTGGGCTTGGAGAAGGAAACGTCCAATTCAAAGATGGCCTGTTTACAACCCAGCAAATTTATGATGCACCTTCGTCTGGTTTGGGTAATTTCAGTTTGGAAACTATGATTGATGAAAACGGAGAAATCCCACAAAAGATGTCCCGCAAAACAGCGCGGCCTTTTAGCCTAGATGAGATTAAAAAAATCTACAGGGTAAGTTTATGCATTACCTGCCATGACAGCTATAAAGATAAGATTTACAAAGATTTTGATAGAAGCATAGAATATTTCAAAAGCAAAAAAAACAAAGCCTGTCAAAACTATTTTAGCCATTCCAGGTAGTTTTCAGATGTGATTGTTGAAAATATTGACTTCGGATAAGCCTTTTTCCATGCCACAGGAATCTTTGTTTTCTGCTGTTTCCATTTAAATTCATACGCGAACTCAGTCCCTTCACGCTCCTCAACCCAATCAATCTCCTGCTTGTCATAAGTGCGCCAAAAATAATTATTTACCAGATATCGATTATAACTTTGTTGTTTTATCCTTTCAGAAACCATGTAGTTTTCCCAAAGTAAACCAATATCATTTCTTAGTTCAACCGGGTTTAAATTGGCAATTAAAGCATTGCGTATACCATTATCATAAAAATACCATTTAGAATTTTTAACAACTTCTTTACGCAGATTTTTACTAAATCCACCAACTTTATGAATTATAAAAACTTTGGCCAGCAAATCCAGATACCGTTCGACAGTTGTCTTACTCATCCCAAGTTGCTTTCCTAATTCCTGGTGAGATACCAGGCTTCCTGTTTGGTACGCAATAAGTTTTAACAAATTAAACAACTTATCTGAATTTTTAATACCATCGAATATTAAGATATCTTTTAACAGATAAGAATTAATAATTTCTTGAAGGTATTCAGTTTTTTCTGATTTGCCTGCCGAGTGAAGAAGTTCAGGATAATTTCCAAAAACCAATCGTTCTCTCAAGTTGTCCCTTCTCTGGATTATTTCCTCTGTTTCAGAGATTTCTCTTTCGCTTAAAGGGAAAAGGTGGAAAGTGGTTTTTCGGCCGGTTAAAGGTTCACCAATTGTATTGCTCAAATCAAAAGCAGATGAACCAGAAAGAATTACTTTCAACCCGGAAATTTCATCAATCATTAGTTTTATAATTTCACCGATTTGTTTTATTTTTTGTGCTTCATCAATTATTAACAATTTTTTTCCATCCAAAATATTTTTATAATTCTGAATGCTTATTGTTTTTAAAATCTCTGCAACATTTCTATCTTCTCCATTATACAGCAAGAAAGGTTCATTAAACTTTTCAATTAATTGCTTGATCAGGATTGTTTTTCCAACACGCCTTGCTCCTAGAATCACTACAACTTTATTTGGTTTAAGATAATTTATTATTTTCTTTTTTATTGCCCTGTCGATTAAATTCATTTTGTTCCTTAATAAATATCGCCAACTATCTGACGCAATTTGCGTAAATACCGTCATCAAACTGGCGCAATTTACATAAATGCCGTAACCAAGACAACATATTTTCATTGATTAAATGGAAAGTATTTCGAAAAAGCTAAAAATCATAAACTGGATAATAATTCTTTTTTCAATTTTTTCCAATCTATTCGCTCAGGAAGAGACGTGTGTTGACTGCCATAAAGAGTCAAAATCCAGCTGTAATATTAGCTGCCAGGATTGCCACAGTTCACCCAATGCGGATTTTATCCCCAATGAAAAAGATCATCCAACTATAATTCAAAATCCATCGCTGGAAAAATGGTGGGACGAAAAATGCGTTTCATGTCATGAAGATTACATAAAAAAATTTAGATCCAGCCAACATTATTCTACAGCCGATATAATAAACCAAACACGTTATTTATGGGGTAAAGATGAATCTTTAAAAAACAACAATCATGATTCGTGGAAGGAGTTGGAAAAAGAAGGCGTTGCCTCTGGTAATACACCTGTTGAATTGGTGGATAATTTGTTAGCCAAGAAATGCATGGCGTGCCATTTTAATGCTTCCGGTAAACAAAATGCTGTTGGCAAAAAAAGAAACAGCGGTTGTGCAAGCTGTCATATTCCATTGGATCAAATAACGGGCAAAGCACTATTTGGACATAAAATGCAAAAAGAAGTCCGGGATGAAACATGCCTTACGTGCCATACAAGCAATTATGTCGGGGCAGATTATTTTGGTTATTTTGAACATGATTATCATGAGGAATATGCAACGCCGTTTGGTGCGGAACCAATATTTGGCAGTTATCAGCACAGATTGATAAAAGATGTACACGCCAGCGCAGAGATGAACTGTTCAGGTTGTCACACTGAGGGAAACTCAAAATTTGAAAAAACTAAAAATTGTAGCGATTGTCATGGCGGTTTTAATCAATCTCTTAAATTAGAAAACGAAAACCCTGAAACGCCTTTATTTAATAAAGAAGTAATTTCGCATAGAGATTTTCATAAAAATATTGAATGCAGTGCCTGCCATGCACAATGGTCTTATCAGGATTACGGACTGCATTTATTTTTAGATGAGACTAATAATTTTCAGATGTGGGAAAATGTAAAATGGCAGGGTGATCAAGGCATTACGGATTTGCTAAATTCTGCCTCCGGGGAAAGCCATGAGTCTGTGATCCCACAGAGCATAAATCGCTTAAGCGGAGAAAAAAGCAGAGGTATGTGGTATAAGGGCTGGACTTTTAGAAGATGGGAAGATCCGGTTTTAGGGATAAATGAAAAAGGGAAATACAGTATAATCCGACCTATGTACCAGTTTTATATAACCTATGTTGACAGCAATGAAAACATCTGGCTGGATTCAGCAATACCTGTAAAAAGTAATGGACAAAAAGGCTGGAGCTGGGATGCTTACTCACCACACACAATTGGCAAAGGCCGCAACTGTGAAAGCTGTCATGAAAATCCTAAGGCTATTGGCCTTGGAATAAGACAATCCCTAAAAGACAGCCCGGCAAACGAAATTTCATTACCATCTCAACCTATAGAAAAAAGCTCTCGCCTGCTTACCACACAAGAGCAGATGCGTCTTTTAAACAAATCCAACCTTTATAAAAAATGGCGGGCCAAACATTTTATTGAAAGTGGCTTGGATAAAATTTTAAAGCAAAGTCCAGAAAAATCTAAATAAACTGTTTATCGCCTTTGGCGGCATTAACCATCCAACGGATGCCAAATTTATCTGTAAGCATACCAAAAGTATCACCCCAAAACTGCTCGCTATATGGCATAGTTACACTACCTCCTTCGGAAAGATTTTTAAAATACCGCTCTCCTTCTTCTGCAGATTTTGCGCCAATCGAAATATTATAAGCATCCCCAAATGTGACTTCATTTCCTGGCATTCCATCTGAAGCCATCAAAATTGCATCGGCAAACTTAACTGAGGCGTGCATAACCTTATTTTTATGGTCTTCAGGAACTTCCATAGGTGAGTCCGCAAATGTCATTATTTCAAGTTCACCATCAAGTGCAGTTTTATAAAATGTCATGGCTTCACGGCAATTTCCGTTAAAAGATAAATAGGGATTAATTGTTGTTTTGCCTGTGTTCATATTATTCTCCTTTTAGGTTTAATTCTTATTTAGTTGATAAGAAGTATAACATACTTTACAAGATATCTATTTCTTAAAGCTACAACTAAAATATTATTTGTATCCTTTGCTTAGCTTACCACAATAAGCCTTTTATGACCGAAAATTGAACAGATGTTTTAAAAGCTTATTTATATCGGTTTAAATGACGAAAAATAATTTATAAAGCTAATAAAATATTCGCCGGAACATTTTCTCCGGATTAAATGACACCTCATAACAAAAGGAGTTTGCCATGAGACGCGCATTTTTTTTCATAGGGATAATCGCATTTACGTTTATTTCAATTTCAGCCTTGAGTAAAAAGGATAATAAAGCCCTTCTCGAAGAGTTGAAATCATCAGCCATGTCACAAATTGAAAACCATCAGACGCTATTTAATACAAACAAAGATGGCTCTGTAACAGACAAAGGCATAAGTCCTGCATGGTTTGGAAAAGCATCCTACAAGCAGTTTAAAACTATGTCTAAAGGCATGGAATGGAAAGTTAAACACCTTTCAAACAACTATGAAGTGGGACAGCTTGGAGAGGCCCTATCTATTTACTTAGCTGCCGCAAGGATAGTTGTTGCCCGCTCCCAGAAAAAAATAAATACTGACAGCGATGGCACAGCAAATCCAAAACATTTTTATCCTGCTGTATTTGGCCGCTTAACTGCACAAGAATTTCAAAAAAGAACAGGTATTGATATTAAACAAACTACTACCGGTAAAGGAATGGGCGCGCGGAACAAACAATACAATTCTCCTGATAGCTGGGAAAAAATGGCCCTTCAAAAATTCGAATCAAACGATTTAAGCCGAGCGATTGGTTTTGGGGAAAATGTAACAGAAAGTGGGGAAAACTATTATCGTTTTATGTACCCACTGGAAATCAAAAAAGCATGCTTATCATGCCATGGAGCGCCAAGAGGGTCTAAAGATATTTCCGGCCATGTTCGTGAAGGCTATGAGCTCCATGATGTACGTGGTGGCATTAGTGTTAAAATTACAACCAGTGAATTTTTAGTTAACCATGGAAAATAATGCTTCAATCAATCAAAACTAAACTAATAGCATACTTTGGCGCATTTGCATTAACCCCGCTGCTGATACTGGGAATTTACAATATTGTAGTGAATTCCTGGAAAATGGAAGAGGATATCTTTAACGATTTAGGTTCTAAGTCGGCAGAGAAAACCACATTACTGCAAAGAAGTTTAGTAAATATAGAAAATGACCTGCGTTTTTTAAGCAGTTCATTTTCTGTAATAAATTTGATTGAGGCAATTTCTTATGATGACCCGGATGAGATTGAATACTGGACTGATGCAACTGCAAATATGTACAAAAGTTTTCTAAAAAATAATAATAACTACTTGCAATTGAGATTCATCAATTTGGATGGTAGAGAAATTGTAAGAGTGGACTCAGATGGAGAAAACCTTCGAATAATTGAAGAAGATAATCTGCAAGACAAAAGCCAATCATCCTATTTTATTGAAACAGTTAAACTTAAAAAAAATGATCTCTATATATCTCCTCTAAACCTAAATAAAGAACATAGTGAAATTCAAAAACCTCACTTACCCGTTATTCGCTATGCTACTCCTGTGTTTGATGATTTCGATGAATTATATGGGATTGTAGTTATCAATGTTTATGCAAATTCGTTCCTTAATAAATTTAAAAGAAATAGCTCCGGTGAATCTATTCTTGTTAACCAGGACGGCTACTTTTTATCGCATCCGGATAGCAGCAAAGAGTGGGGATTTATGTTTCCCGGTTCTGATGAAATGCTTTCAAAATATTATGAAACAGACATTATCGATACTTTATTAGCAGGCAACGGTGGGATAATTGAGCCTGGTGATGGGACGATAATGTATTATGAGCCTTTATTTTATGATACACAGGATAATTCAAAATATTGGGTCTCTATAATACGTAACCAGGAAGAAGAGGTATTTGCTGAATTAAACTCCTTTATTAACACATTAATTTTTCTACTGATAAGCATCGCTATTATTTCTGTTTTTATTGCTATTTATATCAGCAAATCATTCAGCAATCCAATAAACAAACTTTCTAAAGCAGCAAAAGGAATTGCAGCCGGTTGCATAGATACACAGTTGCAGATTACTCAAACTGATGAAATTGGAGAGTTGGCACAATCGTTTAACAAAATGAGTGCTTCATTAAAAGAAAAAACCCAAATTGCAGAAAACATTGCAAATGGAAATCTTGATGTGACATATTCGCCATCATCTACTGATGATGTACTTGGCATCGCTATTAAAAAAATGACAAAAAGCCTGCAAAATATGAATGCGGAATTTGTCAACATAATTGATTCTCAAAGAAATGGAAACCTGGACTCCCGCTGTGATACAAATGGATTAAACGGTGTTTATCACAATCTTACTTCCGGGTTTAATGAAGTATTGGATGTTGTTGTTAAACCCATTTATATGTTATTGGAAATTTTGGAAAAATATGCAGATGGTAATTTATCTGAAACTATGCCAAAACTACCAGGCCAACAGATAGCGATTACAGATGGAATAAATACAATTCAAAATAATCTGAAAGCCTTAATTGAAGAAGGCAATATGCTAAATCTAGCAGCCTTTGAAGGTAACCTGTCTAATCGGGGAAATACTGAGTTATTTAAAGGTGATTACCGTACAATAATTTCCGGGATGAATACAACATTAGAGAATATTCTTACTCCAGTTTATGAAGCCGTAAAGGTTTTGGGGAAAATGGCTGATGGTGATCTTTCCGAAAGTGTACAGGGAGTATACAATGGTGATCACAAAATGATGAAAAACTCTTTGAACAAAACTGTTGAGAGTCTAAACGCGATAATTTCCCAGGTTCAGCAAATGATTGATCAAGTTTCATCTGGTGCCGATCAAGTATCCGATTCAAGCCAAACATTGTCTCAAGGAGCAACCGAACAAGCCAGTGCACTGGAACAGATTTCTGCATCGATGAACGAGCTTAATGCACAAACAGAAAAGAATTCACAAAGTGCAAACAGTGCAAAAGAATTATCCGAATCGGCCAAACAGAATACCACGCAAGGCAATAAACACATGCAGGATATGGTTGATTCAATGAAAGATATTAATCTATCATCGAATAAGATTTCCAACATTATTAAAACAATTGATGAGATAGCATTTCAGACAAACTTACTTGCACTAAACGCTGCTGTAGAAGCTGCCCGGGCGGGAACTCATGGTAAAGGATTTGCCGTTGTAGCTGAAGAAGTAAGGAACCTTGCCCAAAGAAGTGCCAAAGCAGCCCACGAAACAACCGAAATTATTGAGGATTCTATTTCGAAAGTAAAACAGGGCAGCAAAATTGCAGATAACACGGCGATGGCCTTCAGTTCAATAAACAATCAAATTGTAGAAATTAACAGCCTGATTGCTGAAATTACAACTGCCTCAACTGAACAGGCTTCTGGGATTAATCAAATTAGTGAAGGTTTAAACCAGATTGATAAAGTAACTCAATCAAACACAGCAAGCTCCGAAGAAACAGCCGCTGCAGCCGAAGAATTGTCCAGCCTGTCTAATCAATTAAATCACCTAATATCGAAACTGAAATTGAAAAATGAGCTGACTGAGCAACCTAAACAGATTAATAAATCTTCAAAGAAAACTAAATCTGTGAAGAAAAAGAGTATTAAGCCTCCGCAAAACGTCTCCAACGCCAAACATAACTTTGGCAAAGTTTCAAATAATGTAATTGAGGAAATCGAACAGGAAAAAGATCCATCCTCAATAATAAGTTTGGATGATGATGAATTTGGAATGTTTTAAATATTGATTATAAAAAAAGGCTGTCACATTAATTTGAGACAGCCTTTTTATTGTAGAAAGTTATTTACTATTACTAGTTTAACAACCTTCATCCACCTTCTTTTTAGCTTTTTTACGTTTTCTCTTTATAGGCTTGGGTTTATCGATTTGATCATCAGATGTCTCTACAACATTGTTCGTACCCATCATAACCGGACCAGCAGATTTACGAAACTGAAAAGTGAAAAGCTCATCATCAAAAGCACCATCTTTTGGTTTCTTTGGATTACTAAAAACATTTACCCAATGGTTCATTCCACCGTGCAGGACAAAAAGATCCTCATAACCATGAGAACGCATTAACAACCAGGCTTGCCCTGCTTTGGTGTTTCCGTTCGAAGCAAGCACAATTGTCTTCTCCATATCCATAATGTCTGATGCTTCTGTACTAAATAAGCTTTCAATTGGTATCGAAAAAGAGCCTGGGATATGATATTTTTTGTAATCTTCCAATGAACGAATATCAATTACCTGGAATGAAGGATCTTTATCGATAATCATATGAGCTACTTCTTCGGCTTCAATATAATTGCTTTGATTGTGCAATTGGTGAATCAGGTCATCTGTTGTTACTTTTTCAACTTTTATATCATCAACCGGTGAAAAAGCCAAAATTAAAGTAATTAGGATTAATGCACCAAAGCCTAAATTTTTTGCAGAAAGGTTCATTATGCTTTCTCCTCTCTATATTTCCGTTCAAGCCATTCACCACCAAGAAACATCCCTACAGCCATTAAAACAGCAAGAAAAACAACAACGCCTGTAGAAAGATTAAACAGTTCCGGCAAACGAATATTGCCCATATCACCGGCGAGGAACAATTCTTCTATCCATGGGAACATCTCCCCAAAAACAAACATCCCAAATAAAGCTCCGCCTAAAAATACATATGCATCTATTCTACCTGTTACCGCGCCTACAACTGAAGTACCCGGACAATAGCCGCCAATTGCAAAGCCAATCCCTAAAACTAATCCTCCAATTACCTGTGCCCACAGATATGTTGGATTAATATAAACAGCAGTAATATCAATCCAGCCAAAAAGTGTAAAATAAGTAAGGCCAACCATCGCAACAACAATTGCTGTAAACATTACTTTTAATACTGTCATATCACGAAAATAAAATTGTAAAGCCAGTTTTCTGCTGTAGCCAAATCCGGCGCGTTCCAACCAAAAGCCAAAACTGATGCCGAGTAACAAAGCAATTATAAACCCTGTTTCCTCGCCGAAGTAATCAAATTTATAAAATGGTGCCATTTTTTCTCCAATCTATGATTGAAAGGTTGAAAGATTGAAAGATTGGTCTCAGGTTTTTGACCTTACTCATTTTTTGAAACCTCATACTAATTTCAATACTCCCACTTTCAATTGTTAATTCTCAATTCGTAATTCAATTAAATCCACTGTCTGCGGACAAACCAGGCCGTTGCATATGCTCCTGCAAAAACAGCAAACATAAATGCCCAGCCTCCAACAGCCAATGTTGCGCCTCCGGTCAAAGCCAGACCACTTGTGCATCCGCGGGCCAATCTTGCACCAAAACCCATTATTGAGCCACCTAAAAATGCTAAAGCCAAACGCCCTTTATTAGAAATTCTCGGTCCCTTACCAACTGCAAACTTTAAACGGCCAGCCATAGCCCCGGAAATAAATCCACCAACCATGACGCCAATTACTTCAAAGACAAGCCAATTTGAAAGTGGGTTGATTGCATATTTTGAAAAATATGGATTTGCTGCAATATGATCGGCGGCAAATAAGCCCATAAACCATACTTCAAAACGCATCATCGCGCCCGAAGCCCCTAACCCGCGGCCCATTAAAACAAAGGCTAACAATAAAGTTAATCCTAACCCAACGCCTGCTACATAAGGCGACCAGTATTTTTGTTCTTTCATTTCATAACTCCTTAAAATTAATTTGTCATTCTGAGCCCCGCCTGACAAAGCGGGAAGTGAAGAATCTCATATCCAGGGGAAGCTTCACTACGTTCTTAGTGACAATTTTCTATTCCATAAATTTGTATAACCAGCGCGAAGACTGGCCTGCATCAACAACAATAAACCTTAAAATTAATCCTCCGGTCAAAACCATAATCGCAGGAAGCTTTGCCGGAATATGGATTCCTTTTAATTCCATGATTTCTACAATTAAAGGGAAGGCCAGGCCAAGCCCCACAACAAAAACCCAAAAGACTGCGGTATAAGGGCCGCCTAAAAATAATTCTGCAGCCTGAATATGAACCGATGTGCTGGCTAAAAAACCCATAAAAAGGTGAATAATCAAAAATATCTCAACACCGATTAAAACCATATCAACCTGGCTGTATCGTTTTCTTTCTTGCTCGTTTTTACTAAACAACATTACAAATGCAGCACCTGTGGAAAGACCCGAGACAAGGAATAATGGGCCTAAAATAGATGTATTCCAAAAGGGGCGTGCATTAAATGCGGAGAGTAAAATTCCAGTGTACATACCCAGAATTGCAGCCAAAACAATTAATGACCATGCCATCCATCGGCGATATTTTATCAACAATTCAATAGTTTTTTCAACGATTGGAAATTTCCAATCCCAGTTTGGGAAAACATCTTTCATCCATGTGGCGGCCCAGGCCATGCTTATTGGAAAAATAATGCCCAGTGTCCATGCACCCCAAGACATTGGCGACTCCCAACGGATCGTTGTATATAATTTCCAGAAGTATAATTTATGTGATAAATCCAGCATTAAGGCCACCAAACCAATCGCCAGCAAAGGCGGAACCCACATAGGTGCAACTTTTATCCCGGCGCGAAAAACATCTTCTTTTCCACGTAAATAAAATATAGCTGAAAAGAATAAAATCCCGGCAGTAAGCCCACCTAAAAATAAGTAAAGCGGGATCTCCCAGCCCCAGGCATGAAGAACCGGATCAACCCCAAGATTCATTCTTCCTGATGTAATTGTTGTTTCGTTCATTTTTAACTCCAATTTTTTTATTTCGCTGTCCGGAGACAGCTCCTACCATCTGTCATTCTGATCGAAGTGCAGAGAAGGATCCCATTGTTGTTTCGAGACTGAAGCAATCCTTAATCAGATGCTTCGTGCCTCTGCTTGACATATTTCCATTCGCTGTTCTGAGACACCTCCTGCCATCTGTCATTCTGATCGAAACGCAGTGCAAAGAAGAATCCCATTGCTTTACTTTTCGCTGTAATCCTTTATGGGATGCTTCGCTAATACTCAGTATGACAAACTTCATTCGCTGTAAGGAAACAGCTCCTACCTAATCAAATTATAACAAATAATAGACATGCGGTTTTGTGCCGGCTTCAGGAATCAAGGTTTTGTATTTCCTTGTTTTCAAAGCCTTTGAAATCTCGCTGTTTTTGTCATCCAAATCGCCAAAGATCATAGCCGTAGTTGGGCAAACACTTACACATGCCGGATTTTTTCCATCCCGTACACGATGAATACAAAAAGTGCATTTATCAATATAACCTTCAGGATGTACAAAACGTGCATCATAAGGGCAGGATGCAATACAGGCTTTACAACCTATACAATCCTCTGGTTCTACTAAAACAATTCCACCTTCAGCAATGTGGCTGGCGCTTGTCGGGCAGCACCGAACGCAAGGTGCATCTTCACAATGGTTGCAACGTTCCGAACGGATTTCCATTGCCAGATCAGGATATGCGCCAACTGTTTCTTCCACAATCCAATCACGGCAGTAACCCACCGGAACATTGTTTTCAGTCTGGCAAGCCACAACACAATCCGAACAGCCCACACATCTTTTAGTATCAATAGCCATGGCGTAACGCATTATGCCACCTCCTTCTTAAATGTCACGAAATTGGTGCGCATTCCTGTTCCGCCCATAATCGGATCTACTTTAATTTTAGTTATCAGGTCAGTGTCATTTGCCCCTTTTAAAAACGAACGTGGCATTTGCTTTTGCGAATGGCCAAATCCATGAACCATATAAACACAATCATGCCGGATTCTTTCTGTCACTTTAGCACGCACCTTGTTGCAAACCGCTCCATCCTGATTTTCGAGAACAACATATTCCCTATTCTTAATATCCCATTCTTTGGCCACTTTGGGATTAATCCAAACCTCATTTTCCGGCATTAAATCTGCTAAATTAGGATTGTTTGTGGTGCGCCCGAAAGTATGCATCGGAGCTCTTCCATAAATTAACCGGTAATAGCCGTCTTCAGGTTCTTCGTGTTTTGTAAATTTTGGGATTGGGTCAAATCCGGTTTCCGCCAGCGCAGTGGAATAAAGTTCAATTTTGCCGGTATTCGTAGCAAACTCAAACTCTTCACCATCAAGATAGTAGAGCTCATTTTCATTGTTTGGTAAATGTTTTACGCCCAATTTTTTCATTTCTTCAAGGCTGCTGCCAATAGATTTTAATCGTTCATCCAAATAGCTTTCCATTGTTTCATGTGGAAAATAATGACCCAGATCCAATCGTTTGGCAATTTCCCGTGCCATCCAATAAGCAGGCTTTGTATCATATTTTGGTTCAAATGCCGGGGCCCGTAAAGCCACATTTGGTTCACGTCCTGGAGAAACACGCAGATCATCATAACGCTCCAGATAAGTGCATTCCGGTAAAACCACATCAGCGTACCCTGTAATTTCTGCCGGCATTATGTCGATTGCCACAAGCAGATCAAGCGCTTGAATTGCTTTTAGAGTTTTCTCCGGCTGCGGCAGGGTAAACAGCAAATTGGTGCCATAAACAAACCAGCCTTTTATATCACAATCGCGTGTTAGAGAAGGAATAGTAGCATCACAAATACCCTGCGAAATTGCCAGGTTGGCTAAGGGAAATTGTCCTGGAAAAGCATCACGCCAATCCTTTCGCGGTTTTGGATATTTCGGAGTTTTTGGCTTTTTCACACTTGCTTTAGCCGGAGAATAAAAACCACCGCGTCTGCCCCAACTACCAAGCAAAGCATTTAATATTGCGCCTGCTCTAACCCGCTGGGTATCATCACCATACCAGGTAACATGTCTTCCCGGGTGGATAAGAGTTGCCGGAGCATTTTTAGCCATTTCACGAGCTGTTTCGCGGATAATATGTGGCTTAATAGTTGTGATCGGATATGCCCACTCCGGAGTATTTTTCTTAACAGATTTCTTTAATTCCTCAAAACCATAAGTGTATTGTTCAACATATTTTTTATCGTACAATTCTTCTTCAATTATTACGTTTATCCAGGCCAGCATAAGTGCCAAATCCGTGGCTGGTTTTATTGGCAGCCAATATTTCGATTTACTGGCAGCAGTTGAAAAACGCGGGTCCACAGTTATTACGGATGCACCGCCTGCGATGGCTTCTGTAAATTCCTGTACCTGGCCGTTATGCATATTTTCGCCCAGGTGAGAGCCAATCAAAACGATGCATTTAGAGTTCTGCATATCGGTGCGTTCCGGCGAACCCACTGTTTCCCCAAAAGTGAGCATATAAGCTTCTTCCCTTGGGCCGCGGCATTGTGCGTAAGATGGAGCAGCAATATTATTAGAACCAAAAGCACGCAGCATATTTTTAAAATAACTACCACCAGAACCATGAGTAAACAAGGCCATACATTCCGGGCCATGTTCTTTTTCGATAACCTTCATTTTGTCTACGATATAATCAAATGCTTCATCCCAACTTGCTTCCCGGAATACTTGTTTGCCTCGCTCTTCTACCCGGATAAGCGGCGTTTTCAATCTATCAGGATCAGTATAAGCGCCAACCCCACCGGTTCCGCGTGGACAAAAACGTCCGTTACTATGCGGATCATCAGGGTTTCCAATTATTTTCCAGGCTTCACCATCTTTTTTATGAACCCAGCCGGCACATTTCCAAAAGCATATTTCACAATATGTAGGAGTCACTTCCGGGATTCCTGTTGAAAGAATTTGCGCCGGGTCTATTTCAAATGGATTGAATGCCTGCAGCATAGATGCACTGGCAGCCATACCGCCAACACCTAATCCTGTAATTTTAATAAACTCTCGTCTATCCATTTTATTGGCCATTTTTACGGACCCTCCAATATGTATTTAAAATCGACTTTATATCAGTGCAATCAGAAGACTGCAAATAAACAGTACAAGAATGGCAATCTTCAGTTGAACATATTTCACCTTTAACTTCTACCAGCCAGCATGGTTTTGAAGATGATGTGAATGCATCACAGTTAGCTCTGTCCTCTTCAGAACAAGGTTTCAATTCCCAGCATGGAATGGCCGACAGCATCATGCGAATACCTGCAAGATTCAACCCTTCCTCATCTATCATCTTACGGATACATTGGATCCTTTTTATGTCAGATTCAGAAAACAGCCTGTGTTTTCCTTTGCTCTTATGGGGAATTATTAAACCTTCGGCTTCATATAATCTTAGTGTTGCAACGGATATGTCAAACATCTGCGCTACAACACCTATGGGGTATAGTATTTGTTTGTTTTGGGTTTTAGATTTCATAAAAACTCTATTATAAACTATAGGTATATCTACATTGAATACTGTAGATTGCAAGTTATGTGCCAATATTCACAAATAGATAAGTCTTTATATTTTATAGATTTAGAATTTTCCTGTGTCTTTTGATTTCTTATTACTTGGAAATGATATAGAATGCATTCCCAGAAGTGAGAATTTTCGATTTAACTTGGTGAGCTCTAATTGAAGAATCTAATCTCATAAAAACAAAACCCCTTTACCATCATTAACAGTAAAGGGGATTCGTGCTTTAACCAACTATCAGCGGAGGGTGTTATGATTTCATAATACTGCGATACATCTTATCATTTTCAATTTTTTAGCACTGTCAATCGGGGCAGAATTAACAATTTTCGCTTCAGGCTCAGTCCCAGTTCCGGTAGACAAGAAAACTTGTCGCATCAGGTTCAGATCAGTATTCAGTTTAAGCAGTGCTTTTATCAGCAGGAGTTGATGAATCCTTTTCCAGCTCATGATCTCAATAACATGTTGAATTTATATTCAAATTCTGTACCAAAAATGTGTTGCAAACACAAGGTGTTGTTATTTAACGGCTTAGCGAAAAACAGATTTACTGTAGTTTCTCATAATTGGGAAGAAGTATAGGATGTTCTAATCTGGAGAGAAATATGTGAGATTATTATGTAAAAATGGTATTAATTGTTGTTATAAAGCTTTGATTCTCTCTCTATCATCCAATCCACAAATACTTCTGTGGCTTTCACCAGATAATATATTCCTAAAACAATAAGCGCAACTATTGCAAAGTTTTTATAAAGGATGTTTTGTAATAATTCATAAGATAAATGATCCTGAATATTCAGTGCCATTTCAATAATTATCAATCCTGTGATAAGAAATGATGCTTGCTCTTTAATGGTAGCCAAATATTGGAAACGGGCATTTTTATAAATATGGCCAAATACGTGACCCGGAAAGATTTTATTCCATTGAATAATTCGTCTGCATGAAATACCATCACTGGCGTTCATCTTATATGAATTAAACATATTTTTTACAATGGCAGTCTGAACATACCCCCTGCGGCTTTCACTTACCAGGAAAGTAAAAAACTTATGTGTATAGGTAATAAGGATTGCATTTGAAATTAAACCAAGCAAAACCATAAATACGAGCATATCAGTATCAAACTTTGTACGAAAAGAATATGCCAGAACATAAGCAGGGGAAAACAAAACCATGTATGCAAATCCTTTTCCGATTGCTTTTAAAAACAGGACTAAAGCCGGTTTATAATCTTCCCAATATTGCTTCCAATTTTTAAACCCGGTTTGTTTTTTAATATAAAAATACATTTCTATCAAATAGGCTTGTCTTTTTTGCTTTAGTCTAATAAAACGATAAATACCCAATGTTTGAACGCCATACCAGGTTAGCACAAGTGTAATTACATAAACAAATATAAATTTTAGATACATCCATGCTATCGTCCAAACCTGCCGGGTTGTGATTGGGCTTTGGCCGTCATTATTTACTGTAGATTTTAAAACTTGTTGCTGACGATATGTTACAATGTCTTCAATTAAACCAGCATGTTTTTGGTCTTGCCATGGTTCAAAAATATTGAGTGACTCTTCCAGAATTGCCCTGTGCATTGGATTATCAAAATCAAGGAAATCCAGGTTAAGCCATCTCTCAATTTCCCTATTTTGGCTTAACTGGGATCTTTTCTGAATATTATTAAAGTAAATAATCAGCGAAATTAGCAAAACGCTAATCAACGCAAAACTTATAATATGTTCGAGCCATTTTTTGCTAATCTTGGGCATTGTAACCTAATTGTTAATGTTTGGTAAAGATTTATTTTACCATTATTTCAATAGCTGTGCCAGTAGAATAAACAGGAAAGGAACTACCGGCAAAAATCGCTTCAATCTCATTTGTAAAATAATTTATGCTTTTTTCAAATTTTTCAGGTGGAACATTTTGCAATTGTAGCACCACACCTTTTATGTTTGATTCCATACTCCAAAAAGGCGCCGGCCGGTTTTGGTTATACGATGCATTAAGTTTTTTATACAATTGTGTGTAAACCTTATTGGCTTTTTCAATTTTTGAATAAACCTGCCTAAGCAAGGTGTCATCAATTTTGATACTCGCTGTATCAGCATTTTCTGTGTTGCTCTTTTTTAAGCTTAATCTGCCTTGCGGGCTTATCCAACCAAAATCCCTTTTGCCCGATTGGAGTTGAACAAAGTAATTATTTTTATTCTGGAAATGGGCTTTCAATTGTGTACCCTTCTCGAGATACGTTCTATTATACTTTTTGCTTTCTTCATTAAATGGAATTTTTCTAAACAAAACCGCTTTATTCTGGATAATGGAAAAAGTTTGTTCAAGAATAGAACAATTGTTTATAATGTGGCTTAAAGTATTATTCTCCCGACTTAAAAGTTTTCCCAGATCATTAAGAGTAAAGAAATATTGCTTTCCTTCAAATTCAACCTTCATTGCTTTAGTAAATTGATCGCTTAGCAAAGTGTTTTCTTCTATAATTTTCCAGGGAGTAAATTTGTGAAAAAGTTTTTTATCACTAGAAGAAATTTTTTGCTGATAGCGGTTTAGTATTTCATAATCAGCAGGGTTTTCTGCAATAAAGAAACTTGCATTATTATCGGTCTGAGCAGAAAGCTTTATTGTAATAATAAACAGGAGAATTATTTTAAATATATAAATTTTCATTTTCCTTAAAAATTAATCAATTACAAAAACCCTGCTAAAAATACTGGCAGGGTTGTTTTGTCAATCTATTAAATAAGCACTTTACTAATGCGGTCTATTCTTCTTTTTTCTCCTGCCATTTTTCTATGGTAGAAAGCTGGGATGCTACACCGTATAAATCTATAGACTTCTCATCAAACTGGGTTGAAAAATAAGCCGTTGATGGCAAAGAAAAAAGCCAGGCCCCTAAAGCCAAATTCTGGTCCAACATGTCTATGCGGCTTGCAAACTCCTGACGGTCATAAACGCGGCGGGTAGACATAAAGCCATAAATATATTCCAGTAAAGTTTTTGTATCATCATAATCCTCACCGGAACGGCTTAAATCCAAACGGAAAAAATTCTTATCAGCCTGAAAAGAATCTGTGTTATAAACCCTGTTACCACGGCCATCGGAATCTGTTACCAGATTAACTTTATGTAATGCCAAATTTGGCTCGCGTAAAAAAACAGAATACAAATCATAAAAGAAATTACTGCTATAGCCGTTGATTGCAATCAGGACAGCATCATAATTGCCGTTTTTGATATCCTCATTTTTAACTGCTCTGGCCCGTAACTTTCCGTTAAACAAATTGCGGTCGTTAAAAATCTCCAGCAACTCGCTATATTCTTCTCTAAAACCATAATTTAAATTTGCCTGGATAATTATCGAATCCGGTAGAACAGATAAATCGGCATTACCTTTTTCTTTTAATGGCACAATAATCGGATCGTCTCCATCTACATAATATGATGAAGATGGAAAAACGCTATGGTTTAGATAATCATCATAATTATCCTTATTTCCTTTATAATCTGCAATATGTCTTTGTTGCTCTGTGCCAACTTTATAAAAACGATCCATAACAGTTTTGTTATTGATAAGTTTACGTAGCTCAGTCCGCTGTTGACGATTCAATCTTTCCGTATTAAAAAGCAGTGCAAAATATGTTGTGCTGATATTAGACTTAAAGAAAAAATCCTCAGGATCTTCCAGGATTGGTGACAGGCTGCCAAATGGTGTGGTTAGTAAAACATTAAAATTTGTATTGTTTAATTCTGTTGTAAAAGTGCTGTTATCGATATATGGTTTTAAATTCAGGTTGTCGATTTCTGCACTTTGAGATGGATTGTTGACATAATTACTAATATCGGCATTGGGAGTTATGGCCATAAACGGGCCTGTTCCCATGCTGTATTGAGAAGCCAGCATATCTGAATCGTATGGTAATATTTTAAAGGAAAGCATTTCTTTCACATCATCTTCTGTCCATACCCGGAATGGTTTAAAGCGAAATTGAATCTCATAATTTTCATCCGGTCCGGTAAACTCCAGGCGTTCCATCGATTGTGTCAATAAAAGGTAATCAGGTGAAAGGCTGCCAAGACGCTGAATCCTGCGTAAGGTAAAATTGAGATCCTGGGCTGTAAAAAAAACACCTGTTTTTTCTTCTACTTTTACGTTTTCATCCTCGTCGACTGTAATGTCATAGCTGCGATGCCATTTCTTTTTCGGCTTCAAGCGCACAGTTACAACATATTCCGGAGAGATTTCAACAAGTTCTCCCAATCCATTTTCATAGGTAATACCGCTCGGATTGGCTGAGACATTAAACAGACCGTCAAATATCACTTCATCCAGTTTATCCGATAGAGACACAGAACTTGGTAAATGCGGATCAACAGATGGTTTTTGATGTGCGATATATGGGATAGCAATCTGGTTTTCAAGATTTTTCCAGGGTGCCCAAATATATAGCAAAACAGCCGATGCTAGGACAACTACAACTCCACCAATTATCAAACCTTTTTTCATTTTCGTTTCCTTTCTATAATTATTTTAAAAAATATTTGCACAAGAGTCGCAGAGTACACAGAGTTAATAAACTAAATTATTAAGTTTTACATTTTCTCTTTAATCAACCTTTTTACACCATTTTTCATTACGCTTACATTAAAATTTAACAATAGCCCCACTTCTATCCCGGATAGCTTTAAATAAGAGATTAATTGTGCTTCATGGATAGGAAGAATATTATCAACAGATTTCAACTCCAGAACGACTTTGTCTTCTACAACTATATCAATAATATAGGCGCAATCTAGTTTAACTGTTTTGTATTTCACTGGGAGTTTTACTTGTTTTCTAAATTTCAGCTGTCTTTGGGATAATTCGAAACACAAACACGCTTCGTAGGCCGATTCCAACAAACCCAGCCCCAGTTCTTTATGGACATCAATACAGGCACCGATTATTTCTTGTGTTAATTTTTCATACAATAAATTTTTCATCTCGTTACCCTATGTGCCCATGGCATAATATTTTATGATTTTCCTCAATGCTCTCCGCGTCTCCTTATTGATTACAAATTTTAATTTTTACGCAGGATTGGTTCCTGGGCATTAATACTAACTTCAAAAACCTTTAATGAATTATGTTTAAAATGAACCTCAAAAACACTATCTCCATCTTTAACTACTTCCAGAGGTGCAATCAAAGCTGTGTAATTATTATCTTCAGATGGAGCTGTAATTGTAAAACGGCCTTCTGCTTTTAACAGTTTTTTGTTCATTGTCATCTTCTCATACCACGATGAACTTCCGGCGTCTTTGGCTACCTCTTTTGGTAATTTCACATTTACATCCCAAGTTGCAAAATAAGCATCTGTCGGGATGCGGAAATTAATCTTAACTACATAAGTATTTTCACCCGTAGGATTGTTTGTTGTAGGTAATGCATAAACCTTTCGGAAATCTCCTTGCTTAGTAATCCATTTAGAGGCTGATGGATCACATTCTCCGACTAATGTCTTCAATTTTCTATCATCACCTTTGTAATGCTGTCCATGTGTAACTATGGCCCGCGCTTTTAAGACACCATTGTTATTAATGTTTTTAGTGAAATCTTTATAAAGCGCCTTTATGGCTTTGGCAGGAAATTCAATTTCTTTCAAAGATTTGAGACGACCGTTTAATTTCTGTTTTCTCAACTTAAGATCATTTTGACTCCCTGAAGTGAACGTAATATCCCATGCGGCTTTAAAAACAGGATCAGAATACAGCCCTTCAACATCATTAACTTCGACATATTTTGCTGCGACAAATGCATTTACTTTCTGGCGTGTTACACGCTCAACCCGATTCAGCAAAGTGTCCTCCATCGCTTTTACGGCAATCCGCTTTTTGGGTTTAATGCTTTGCAGTTTTAAAAAATCATTGTTTAAATGAAGCGAGCGCAACCCTTCTTCTGCACCTCGCCAATCTTGTGTTTTAAGTGCTGATTTTATTAATGACTTTTGACGGGATAACGATTTTTCATCCAGGCTGGAATACATTTTTGGTAAAAACTTCAATGCCTTATTGCGGTTGATCAACTGAATCATTTGGCGGTATGATTTGCTGGAAGCATAGCGGTTCAATTGGCTTACTATACCGTTGGCCCGTTTATATTCATCTCCAACCCGAATCAACTCGCTGTGTAAAGAATGAATTGCATTATTCAAAAGTTTTGAACATTTGGCAGAAGAAAAATTCTTATGCTGACGAAAACCCGCTGAAGGAAGTTTTTTCTTAAACTGCGTTACCTGTTGGGAAACACCGCTAAAATAAGAATTATCAGGCCACTTATTATAAGAAGATACCTTACGCCGGATATCATCCACATTAGATCGTGTTTCTGAAAGGGCATGAGCTTTATTATTATAATCTTCTACAAAAGAGGCTAGTTGTTTGTAAGCACCCGGCTTTGTCGATCCAATTACATTGTATAACTCATTAACATTGTCAACATTAAGATCAATTGGCTCAAAGTCATTTTTTTTGCGAATGTGTTCTTCATAAAATGGGGTAAGTTCATCAAGCCTTGCATCAAAAACACGGTTTGCTTCATTTATAATATTATTTGGGTAACGGTCTTTATGCTGATAGAATTCCAAAAAACCAGGGATAGATTGTGCAAATGCAGGCATATCATTCCGGGTTTTTAATTCACTTTCAAATAACATCAGTGCATTGGTATAGTTTTTCTGAAAAGTAAGCTCGAGATCAATATCTTCTTTTAATGTAAGATAGTTTTGATAAGCTTCATCGCTTGAATTTAAGATAGATGCCGGAAATAATTTTTCAATGGAAGCCAATTGCAAAAACAGGCTTTCAAGGTTTCCTGTTTTTTCTTCCAGCTCGCTCAGTAGTCTGCTAAAGTTCAAATCATTTAATGAAACACTGCCACCAATATTTTCATATGTCAGCCTGTCCACTTTATTCTCTGCCAATATATTTTGGAATGATTCGTACTGGGTTTCAAATTTATAGCGCCACTGAGGAAGATAGCGGTAGTTCAGATCGAGCAAAAGTTCATCTTTATAAACATTTTCTATAACCCAGTAAAATTTTTGCACACTACTACTTACCGGATAGGCTGCTTCATTGGCATCGGACGAGGCTTCATTTTGAACCCGGGATAAGATTCCTTTATCCTTATCAAAGCGGTCTGCTAAAGCTGAAACAATTTTATCTCTATCAGTAACGTCAATTAAAAGGTAAAAATTGTTTGCCGGTGGTGCAGGAAACTCGATATAATATTTTTTATCTTTATCCAGTTCAAATGGATCCCCATCATCTTGAATCTCAATGTACGCGCCTTCTGCAGGTATAACTTCCGGATCGGGCTGTAATTGCTTAAAAGCAGCACAACTTATTAAGAATGGGATTAGGCCTAAAACAGCAATACGAATCTTCATCATATCCTCTCAGGTTTTATGATTTCATTAACACGGGTTTATTTTTTTGAATAATATTTACTAAGACGTTGGTTCTACTAAATCAGTTCAAAAGTTGTTGCAAAAACTTTGCCTCTTTTTAGATTCTTTCATAAAAAATTAAAAATTTATGCAGGAACAGATTAATATGGCTATATTAAACCACTCTTTATCAAGCAATCATAATTAATTTAACTTAACTTTTTTTAAGAAAAGAAAAAACTTAACCCCAAATATTACTAATAATAAATTCCGCACCCAAATTATGACATTGCTTTTTATCTATCTCTCAATTGCCGTTTTTGTTTCATTTTTATGTTCAATTCTTGAAGCCGTCTTATTAAGTATCACACCGGCTTTTATAAATATAAAAATCCAGGAAAAGAAAAAAAGCGGGCACGATCTTAAGAAATTAAAAGATAATATTGACCGCCCCTTATCGGCCATTCTTACTTTAAATACTTTTGCCCATACAGCAGGCGCTGCCGGCGTTGGAGCTCAAGCACAACTTGTTTGGGGAAATGAATACCTTACGGTTGTTTCATTCGCCCTTACTTTGATAATTCTTTTTGTTTCTGAAATAATCCCCAAAACTATTGGTGCTGTGTATTGGAAAAAACTGGCTGCCCCGGCAGCAGCAACTTTAAAATATCTGGTAATTATTTTAATGCCAGCTGTTTGGATTAGTCAGTTCCTGACAAGCATCCTTAAAACAGAGAATCAAAAAAGTGTGCTTAGCCGGGCAGATTTTCATGCTATGACAGAGATTGGGTTACAGGATGGTGTCTTTCGGGAGAGTGAATCTACCATTATTAAAAACCTGCTTAACTTCAACTCTATCACAGTTGAAGATATAATGACTCCTCGCACAGTAGTGATTGCCGAAGACGAAGAGATGACTTTGCTTGAATTTACTAAAAAGCATCCCGAATTCAGGTTTTCTAGAATCCCTGTTTATAAGAAAAAAATTGATAGTATTACCGGGTTTGTTTTAAAAGATGAAGTTTTACAAAACTTACTACAAAAAAGCGAGAACAAACATTTAAAAGACATTCGTAGAAAAATTGAAGCTGTTCCAGAAATAGTTTCCATTCCAGAATTGTTTAAGTTGTTAATCGAAAAAAACACACACATTGCCATGGTTGTAGATGAATATGGTGGAATGGCCGGTATTGTAACAATGGAAGATATTATCGAAACATTATTGGGATTAGAAATTACGGACGAGCTGGATAAGGTTGAGGACTTGCAGGAACTAGCCCGTTCCAATTGGGAGAAACGGGCGAAAAAACTAGGATTAATTAATAAAAAGAATAGCTAAAAAAGAGATTGCATAAACTGTTCAACTTCTAATTGAAGGTCACGAATTTCACCCATTAGTAATAAAAATTCATGATCATCAATATTTAAAACAGACATTACTGTATTTGCAAGTTGCTGGTTAACTTTTTTATTTAACTGACGGATAGAAAACTCAGCACATAAACTACCCACACAAAGAATCCTTTTATAATCAGCCTTAGAATCATCATCAGAAATATGGCTAATAACATCTATTGTGTGGTTTTCACAAGCAAGTTTAATCGGGTTCGGCAATTTCCAGTAGGTGCAAACCAAGCTTCCAAATGTAGAGCTGGAAGGAATATTAAGTTCTTTTTCTACCTGGGAAAAAAGCAGTCCTTTTTTTTCGCCTATATTGATGATTTCTTGATAATGATCAGGATAAAATTTTAAATAAACCAATGAGCCAATATCATGCAGTAAGGCAGCAGACCAAAGTTCATCACGATCTAAATAGCGTGCATATTTCGTAGCCAATAATTTTACACATAAAGCAGTGTAATAAGATTTATACCAGAATTGTTTAATGTCATTTTCTTTTCCGGCGTCAATTGATTTTATCACAGACAAGGATAAAACTATACGATATATTTCGTTAATCCCTAAAAATGCAATAGCAATTTTGAGATCAGTGATTTCTTTCCGAAGTCCGTAGTAGGCTGAATTGACAATTTTTAATATTTGTGCTGTTAAAGATACATCAACACTTACTAGTTTTGAGATATCGTTTACATTTGTTTCTTCACTCTCCATTATGTCGTGGATACGCGTCAATATTTGTGGAAGAGGAGGAAGTTTATTATGACTTTTAAACAACTCGTCAGACGTAATTTCAATAGGAGGAAGTTCTTTCGGATCCATTTTTTAAATCAAACCTGTTTTTTGTCACTTGTAATTATGTAACTGTCTTCGGATGATATATAAAAAAAATAACCTCTGTATTTAAAAAAGATACTTTTTTATGAAAAACTCGTTAATTAGTTCAAATCTTTTCAGATTACATCCTTTTCTGGAATTTTTTCTAATTCTATTTATCGCTTTAGGTGATTTTATTGTTTCTGCTTTTAAATGGCTCACAATTGAAGGTTCCGGGAACTCTACAGTTAGTTATGGTAATGATGACATCCTTAATTTACTTATTTATGAAACGATTGTTTTAATAATTATCGTCCTTATACTCAAATGGCAACAATGGTCGTTAAAAGATTTTGGTCTAAGATTTTCCATAGACAAAATAACGGCAGGATTAGTCTTATTCATTTCACATTACCTTATGTACTTATTACTTTTTAGTTTGTTTGGGGATTTTTTTCTGGATTCAGAAGGTACTGCCGGCTCTTCCGCAACAATTTCCTTTTCAACAAGTTTAAATATTTTACCTTTAACTTTATTTTCAATTTTCAATCCAATTTTTGAAGAGTTTATCCTGGTTGGATATATCGTTTCAGCAATGCGCAATCGTTTTGGGATTATTGCGTGTGTATTTATAAGCATGCTGTTCAGGGTTTCATTTCATATATACCAGGGACCGATTATTTTACTCTCAATATTACCAATGGGAATAATGTATGCCGTTTTCTTTTGGTACAAAAGAAGCATACTACCTTTAGTTATTGGCCATGGTCTGATGGATTTTTTAAGTTTTTTTGTCTTGATGACCATCCAGGGAAACCAGTATTAAACGACAACAAGAGGATTTATGAATATACATGAACAACTTATAAATACTTTTTATACGGCCTTTACAAAAGGTGACTACAAAACAATGCAAAAATGCTACCATCAGGATGCACAATTTTCTGATCCTGTATTTCAAGGCCTGGACAGTAAAGAAGTAAAAGCCATGTGGCATATGTTATGTGAAAATGGAAAGGATTTACAAGTAACTTTTGGAAATATCGGAATCTTTGATACCTCAGCAAAAGTTACATGGAAAGCTGTTTATAGTTTTGGAAAAAATAGAAGAATTGTCCATAATGTAATTGATGCACAATTTTATTTTAAAGATGGGTTGATTATTCAACATATTGATTCTTTTAATTTATGGAAATGGTCAAAAATGGCCTTGGGACTTCCGGCATTTTTACTTGGCTGGACCGGTTTTATGCAGGAAAAAGTTCGCCAAACAGCCAAAAAACAATTGGCACAATTTACTAAAAAACACCCTGAATATATTTAGTTCACAAAATAAAATCCTGATTATACAAAGAGAAGATTTAAACTAAAAACTGCCAAACTCATCGTCATCAAGATCAATTGTTGGCTCTTCTGTAAGCTTATTTTGTTTTGGCTTTTGCTTTTTTTTGCGTTTAGGCACCTCATTTGCTTCTTGAGATATTCCGGCTTTTTGTAATAAATCTCCTATCTTTCGCTCATTTTGTTTTAAACGAAACTTATTTAATATTTGTTTTAGCTGAACTGATTGTGATGATAACTCTTCAGCTGTGGCAGCACCTTCTTCCGCCGCTGCTGATTGTGATTGGGTTACCTGGTCGATCTGGCTCAATGCTATTGAGGTCTGATCAATTGCTGAAACTTGTTCGGATGAGGCAGTTGCAATATCTCCAACTAACGAACTCACTTTTGTTATCTCTCCAATTATTTCATTAAGAGCTTCCGAAGTTTTATCAACAATAGTTGTACCAATTTTTACTTTTTCGGTAGAGTCTTCTATCAATTCAGTAGTTTCACTAGCTGCTTTAGCGCTACGTTGCGCCAAGTTACGTACTTCTTCTGCAACCACTGCAAAACCTTTCCCATGGACTCCTGCACGGGCAGCTTCAACAGCTGCATTTAATGCTAATAAATTTGTCTGGAAAGCAATTTCATCAATGACCTTGATAATTTTTGAAATCTCATTAGATGAATCATTTATATTACCCATTGCAGAAACCATTTCCCTCATTCGCTCATTACCTTTTTCTGCACTTTTACGGGAACTAATAGTAAGTGTATTTGCTTTGGAGGAATTCTCTTCATTTTTACGGGATTGCTGACTAATCTCGGTAATCGAAGCTGATGTTTCTTCAAGAGAGCTTGCTGCTTTGGTGGTGCCCTGAGAGATAGACTGGCTGGAATCGGATACCTGTATTGCGCCGCTCGAAACCTGATCCGCTGCGAGAGATACCTGGCTAAGTAAATCATTCATTGATATTAATGAATTATTTAAAGCATCTTTTAGCTTAGCATGGTCGCCCTTATAATCTCCAACCATACTTACGGTTAAATCACCTGAAGACATTTTATCCAAACAACTTTGTGCTTCCTTAACCGGATTAATAATATTATCTATTGTACTATTTATACCACTAATAATTTTTTTATAACTTCCCGGAAATTTGTTTGCATTGCCACGCACATTTAAATTTCCTTGTTCCGCTGCTTTTGTTAAGTATAGACCTTCTTCTATTAATGCATTTAAATTATACCTAATACTGTTTAGTGCCTCGGTAATAATCATTTGTTCACCGGGCAGATCATGCATTTTTCGCTCAAGATTACCAACCGAATATTCTTTTAATATTCCAATTGCATCATCTATAGGGACTGTAATTGAGTCCATTGCCTCGTTTAGCATTTCCAACATTTTTGTATATTCACCTGAGGCGACTGAGATATCGCTTCTGGCAGCGGTATTTCCTTTTTTATACTCTTCTGCAAGTTTATTAATTTCAATAACAACGTTATTTATCATTCCTACATTAGCAATGTTCTCTTCTTGGTGTTCTTTCAATGATTTTATCATGTTATTAATTGAACACGCCAATTCACCTAACTCATCTTCACTATTAATTTGAACTTCTTGTTCTAAGTTGCCTTCGCCAACCTGGTGCGCAGTATCCTTAAGTATTAATATTTGAGAAACAACTTTCCTTAAAACATAAAAAATAATCATCGTTGCGAATAATGCTATTACTAATGTCCAAACTATGCCAGCAAATCGATTGGACGCAATTTGAACATTAACATTCTCTAAAGAATAATTTAATATAATGGTGCCATAATCATGGTCGTTGTATGAAATGGATGAAACAATAACCACATTATTATCTTCAGTTTTCAGACCTTTTTTTTGGGCAAATTGTTCAGTATCAATTGCCAGTGAATTAGGGTTGTAGTCTACAAATACCGAATTACTTTCATCCAAAATAGCAATATAGTTTACATTTTCATTTTCCTTTGCCCAATCAAAGGCCTCTGTTACCAGAACAAAGTTATCATCTGCAAAACCTGCTCCTACAGAGAGTGAGAGCATTTCAGCTATTAAACCAATTTCTGATTTTACAGATTTCAAACTTATATCTTTTTGTTTGCCTGGAAAATAAATCGCAATAAATATGACTACGCATAAAAAGACAGCAAGAAAAATTCCAGATAGTCTCATATTTAATGATCTTTTAAACAGTTCAAAAACCTTCATTACAGTTCCCCATTTGATGCTTATATGATGATTATAAAATTCTACTTAATAGTTGCTATGGTTTTTACATCATCCGATACTTTTGAAGTGCTTACAAACCCTATAGCTCCGGGTGTTGAAGCAACTTTTTGTACAACCTCATCTTCTGACCCAAGGGATTTTGGAGCCTTTCCCTCGCCGGTAAGTTGAGCTTTCATCCACGTTTTTTTCAAATCGTTGGCTTTAGAACCAATATGGCCATAAAACTTATTTTGTGATTCACCTTTGGTTTTAAGATTAAATACAACAATTTTTGATCCATCCGCCCATTTGGTTGTTTTTAGTGTATAAATACTTTTTAGTTTTCCAGCATCCAGTGATGATTCGGAAACCGATTTGTTTACAATTATAGAAACCTGAGCATTGGCTGCCATGCTAAACATCAGGATTATAACAAAAGACAAAATATATTTTTTCATTTTATACCTCTTTTCATTTTAATTTTTAGAATAATACGCTGACTGCGAGACTCAATGATGTATAATCCAATTTAGATTTTGCATCAGTCGTATATATTGATCCGGCAGGTGCAGGTGGTGGAAGAGGAATATTTACTACATTTTTTAAAGTGCCATCAGCAGAATAATTAGAATATTGAACTTTAATGACTACAGAATAATCCGGCTTATAGTTTAGTCCAAACAAAATTCCTTTCATTCCTGTAGCAAGAAAATCTGATTCTTTATCTTCCAGATGACTATAGGTACCATACGCTGTAAATTCATCAGTAATATTATACCCAGCCGTACCGAAATAAAATAGTTTTTCAGTTTCACCAAGATATTTATCTGGATCTAAGGTGACAGAAATATACTCGGCCTCTACAAAAAAGTCACTGTACGAAAAAGATATATCTCCACCAATCCTGACCCTGGGTACATCTTCTCCAATTTCTGCCTGCCTGTTTGCTTTATCAAATGTGCCCGATACCCCAACTTTTAGATTATCATAAGTGATTCCCGCACGACCACCTATTAGTTTAAATTTTGTTGTGTCTGTTCCTGGGGATGAGGCACCTATTGTTGTGCCAGATGCGATATAAGCTGTTTCACTTTGGCCGATGTAAGCTGCATAATCAAAGCTCAAATCTCCAGATGGCATTTCACCATAAAACTGCAAAAAGGCTCGTTCCGGAATATACTCATGAATTGGTATTACAGTTGCTAAAGACGCTTCATACACCAATGGTCTTACAGTATAAGGTAAAAGAGGCATTCTATTTTTGATCTCATTTAAATTATTAAACCTTGGGATTAACAAACCTGCTTTAATGTTAAACAATTCACTATGCTGATATCTTAACCAGGCTTCCTCAAGATTTAACGCCCCCCATTCACGACGAGATGAATAAGAACTTAAAAACTCCAGGTTTACTAAGGCTGTAAAATTATCAGTCAATTCTTTTCTAAAAAATAAATTCAATTGTTGAACATTCGAATTAATGAAATCAGAATCCGCTTCATCCAAAACCGTTTCGGCTGATTGCCCAAGAGGAGAAAGATCAGTTGTAAGATTAAATTCTCCTGTCTGTTGAGATAATACACCCTGGAAAAACCCAAAGACTTCTAAATCTTCCTGGGCAAAACTTGGTGAACACAATGCAAAAACTAAAAAAGCAAATAATATAGATTGAAATCGCTTCATTATACCTCTCCCTTAACTTTCTGTTAGTTTGAATTATTAAAAATAAAATCTGTATACAAGCTTAATACACTCTGTTTTAACAAAATGCATACTTCCTATTTATATAATTTCAGGTATGTGATTTCTATATAAGGCATCAAAAACAATAGAAAACCATACTGAATAGTTTGAAAATTCATCGATGTTTTTACTAATGATCTTATAGTCGGATTATAAAACCGATAATTAGATTTATGGGGGTTCAAGCAGAATAATGACCAATTATTGTTCAGCAATTGTGCGTGTCTAACTTATTGAAAAAAGGAGATTTAAGAAATCTATCAATCTAATTGAACAAAGCGGACTTTCTAAAATAGAATGCTAGAAGTACAGAGGAATACAAACGGCTTTTTAGGAGAAAAGAAAGCCCTGTTTTTAAGAAAATAAAAATCAAGGCTTTCAAAAACACAGATAAACTTTGTAATTGGGCAGTTTTAAAACTCACCAAAGTTATCATCATCAAGATCTATATGTGGCACTTCTTTTATATTTTTTTTACGATTTATAGATTTTGCCGGTTCATTGATATCTTCGGTAGTCTTATCACTTTGCGCAATACCTGCATTATCCAATAAAGATCCGATATTTTTATTATTCTCTTGGTTCAGTTTGAATTTACTTATTATTTGTTTTAGCTGAATTGCCTGTGCAGACAGCTCTTCAGATGTTGCTGCTCCTTCTTCTGCGGCGGCTGATTGTGATTGTGTAACCTGGTCAATTTGCCCTAATGCAGTTGAGGTTTGATCAATTGCAGCTACTTGTTCATTTGAGGCGGTAGCAATTTCCTGTACAAGTGAACTTGCTTCTGTTATTCCACTAATTATCTCTGTTAATGCTTCAGCTGTTTGATTTGCAATCTGGGTTCCATTTTTAACTTTGTCTACTGAACCTTCTATTAGGTCTGTAGTTTCCTGGGCTGCTTTTGCACTCCTTTGAGCCAGGTTCCGAACCTCTTCTGCAACAACTGCAAAGCCTTTACCGTGGACACCTGCACGGGCTGCTTCTACAGCGGCATTTAAAGCCAGGAGATTAGTTTGAAAAGCAATTTCATCAATAACTTTAATGATTTTGGATATTTCATTTGATGAGTCATTAATAACACTCATTGCCGAAACCATTTTATCCATCCGTTCATTACCAACTTCTGCGCTTTTTAAAGAGCTTACTGCAACCTTATTTGCATTTGCAGAGTTTTCAGCATTCTTACGTGATTGCTGGCTTATTTCAGTTATTGAAGCAGAAGTTTCTTCCAGGGAACTTGCTGCTTCTGTCGCTCCTTGAGAAATAGATTGGCTATTATCTGAAACCTGAATTGAACCACTTGAAACCTGGTCTGCAGCAATTGTGACTTGTTGAAGCAGTTCATTTAACTTAGAAAGAGTATTATTCATATGGTCTTTCATTTTGGCATGATCGCCTTTATAATCACCTTTCATGTTAACAGTTAAATCACCAAGTGCCATACGTTTAAGACAGCTCTGTGCTTCCTTTATTGGATTCATAATATTATTAATGGTGTTATTGATACCTACAATTATCTCCTTATAACCACCTTCAAATTTATCTTCATCCCCTCGTGTTTCAAGTTCACCTTTTTCAGCTGCTTCCGTTAATCTGCCGCTTTCATTTATCAAAGCCTGCAAGTTTTGTCGGATGTTGTTTAATCCATTTGTAAACATGATTTGTTTGCCGGGAAGATCACGAATTCCTTTTTGCAAATCCCCTTTTGCATACTGCTGCAAAATTTCAACGCCTTCTAAAAGGGGATTGATTACAACATCGAGAGTTTCATTTACACCACCTAATAATTCTGCATAAGCACCTTTAAATTTCTCAGGATGGCATCGTGAATCAAGTTCACCCATTTTTTGATCTTCGATAGTCGCATTTAAATCGTGTTGCATATCAACTAAGCTATCCTTCATTGTAATCATTGCCTTAGCAAGTACATCTGAATCAGAAATAGCGATTATATCAACATCCAAATTACCAACAGCTATTTGGTTTGCAGTTTGTGCCTTTGATGCAATCGATTCAATTAGCAATTTGAAAGAGGTTGCAAGACTTCCAATTTCATCGTCTGAATCAATATCTAAATAAACATCTATTTCACCGGTAGCAGCCACTTCTGCAGCTGAGCTTAATTTTTTAATAGGATTGGAAAGATTCTTTGATATAAAAAAACCAACTGCGATAATAAATATTAATGCAATAAAAAATGCCCCTATAATATTAGTCGTAATCGCAGAAACCTCTTTCTCTACATCATCAATATAAACGCCAGTGCCTACAATCCACCCCCAGGGTTTATATAATTTAACAAATGATGTCTTTGGCTGGGGTTCATCTTTCCCCGGTTTTGGCCAATCATAATACAAAAAGCCCTCTTCATTTTTTTTACAGGTTTCAACTATTTCCCGAAACAATGTGCCAATTTTTGGATCAGAGCCAACGTTTTTTCCATTTAGTGTTGGGACTGTAGGATGTATAATCACTACATGATCAAGGTCATTTATCCAAAAATAGGTTCCTTCACCATATCCAATTTGCTCAACAAGAGATATAATTGTTTTTTGTGCATCTTCTAATGAAAGATTTCCTTGCGATACTTCCTGATCAAATTTTTTAATAACATCGTAAACGGTATTTGTAACGCTTTTTATTTTTTCATCTTTTTCTGCATATAATTTTGACTCCACCTCTGGCAGAAAATAAAACAATGTGATAATTGTAAATGGAAGAACGGCTACTACAATTAATGCAATTAGCTTATTAATGATTCGCCAGTCTTTAAATTGTTTAACTTTCATATCAGTTCTCACTTTATTTAAATTATTTGTTATAGAAAGTATCTCATTACATCGCAATCTATAATGAAATTATACACTATTATTCAAGTCAACCACAGTTTGTAAACCATGACTTTATGAATAGACTTTAAGGTTAAGTTTTTATTTTTATAATACTTAATTAATCGAAAATATATGTTTGAAAGTAAATTTAAAGGCCATAAACAGGTAAGGGTGAGCAATTATTGACCATGTTCAAAAGTCGATTTTTTTTCTCAATGAAGCTTTGTAGGATAGGTGATTTACGTTCCATATCGATATGAAAAGTTCATAACAATATTTGGGGAAATATATAGATAGCATTACTTATTTTATAAATTAAATAGTGCCATTTATTTAAATTTTAGAATCCGTTAGAAGCTGCCAAATTCATCATCATCTAATTTGATTTGAGGTTCTTAAATCCTGGTCTTTTATTTCCCCAATAAAATCCAACTGGATATAACACGACGTTATAAACATCGAACAAGAGAAGACTATTAGTATAGATTTTAGATGCATTGCTTAAATGCTCAAGATCATAATGATTGAGATAGAATCCGCTTTTTTTCCTTAAACTTGAAGAGTCGTTGCAATATAATAGTCATAAGATTGAGCAAGAGTGAATAAAACAAACAGTTATACTCAACATAAAACAATAACTTACTTTACTATAGTTTTTGCAATAGATCTGCCATTTCAATTGCAGTTAAAGCAGTATCCCAGCCTTTATTACCAGATTTAGTCCCGGCCCTTTCTAAAGCTTGTTCAATTGTTTCGGTTGTTAAAATTCCAAAACTAACAGGCGTTTCATATTCCAGGTTTAATTGGCCAATTCCCCTTGCAACCATTCCGGCAACATAATCAAAATGTGGTGTGGCTCCGCGGATAACAGCGCCTAAACAAATTATTGCATCATAAGATCCGGATGAAACCATTTTTTTAGCAACCTGGGAAATTTCAAAAGCACCCGGACACCAGGCAATTGAAATATTTTTTTGATCACCCTCGTGCCGAACAATACAATCAATCGCACCTTCTAATAGTTTTGAGCTTATTAACGAGTTAAACCGGCCTACAACTATTCCAAACTTTTTGCCTTTTGCAGATAACTTTCCT
This sequence comes from Calditrichota bacterium, assembly GCA_013112635.1. NCBI lineage: Bacteria > Pseudomonadati > Calditrichota > Calditrichota bacterium. The sequence continues at coordinate 444,621 of JABFGF010000004.1, forward strand.
TCAATTATATTGGCCACAATGCCTCCATCAACTTTAATCATTTTTAAAATTTTTAATTCTTTTTTAAGAGATGTCCAAGTTTATCGCGTTTTGTCTTTAGATATTGATGATTATTTTCATTTGGACAGATTTCTATAGGCACTCTTTCTACAATTTCTAAATTATAACCTTTTAGGCCTATAATTTTTTTAGGGTTATTGGTTAATAGCTTGATTTTTGAAAGGCCTAAATCAATTAAAATTTGCGCTCCAATTCCATAATCCCTCAAATCTGCTTTAAAACCTAATATCTCATTTGCCTCAACTGTGTCTCGCCCTTCTTCCTGAAGTGAATACGCTAATAATTTATTAACCAGCCCTATTCCTCTGCCTTCCTGCCGCATATAAAGTACAACACCTTTTCCTTCCTGCTCAATTTGTTGCATTGCCGCACTCAGCTGATCGCCACAATCGCAGCGCTGGGATCCAAAAACATCTCCTGTCAGGCATTCCGAATGCACCCGGACAAGAATTGGATCATCGCCGGAAATATCACCTTTTACAAGAGCAACATGATGTTCTGTTGGGTTTAGCAGGCTTTCATAAGTGTGTAGTTTAAATTTGCCAAACTTTGTTGGCATATCTACGATTACTTTGCGCTGTACTAATTTTTCCCGTACACGGCGGTATTCAATTAAATCCGAAATAGTAATCATGTTTAAATTGTGTTTTTGGCAAAATAATTCAAGGTTACCTACACGGGCCATCGATCCGTCATCATGCATAATTTCACACAATATACCCGAAGGCTTTAAACCGGCCAATCGGGCTAAATCGACTGCTGCTTCAGTATGTCCGGCACGCCGTAAAACGCCTCCTTTTTTAGCAATCAGGGGGAAAATATGTCCCGGTCTGGCAAAATCATTTGCTTCAATTTTATCATCAACTAATGCCTGTATTGTGCTTGCCCTGTCATGGGCAGATATCCCTGTTGTCGTCCCATGTTTATAATCAACAGTAACCGTAAACGGTGTTTGGTGTAAAGCTGTATTTTCACCTACCATATAATCCAGTTCCAACTCGTTTGCACGATCGGGCGTGATTGCCGCACATAACATTCCTCGTGCTTCTTTTGTAATAAAATTTACATGTTCGGGCAAAACCTTTTCTGATGCCATGATCAGGTCACCTTCGTTTTCCCGGTCTGCATCATCAACAACAACGACCATTTTACCATTTTTAATATCATTCAAAGCCGCTTCAATTGAAGCAAAATGTGACTTTTGTTTTAAACTCATTCTAAAATCCTAAATCTTTAATTTTTTGAATCGTCAACTCTTTTTCTGAAACTCGACCGCTAAAGGATAACAATCGTTCAACATATTTTGCTATCACATCAACTTCCACATTCATATGGTCCCCAACTTTCAACTGCGCAAGATTAGTATTTGCCCAGGTATGCGGGATAATGTTTATGCCAATAGATGTGCCGGACAACCGTGCTATAGTCAAACTAATACCATCCAACGAAATAGATCCTTCTAAAATTGTATACCGTTCCAGCTGTTTATCTATTATAACATCCAGCGCATAATTTTTACCCAATTTTGTAATGCGGGAAATAACAGCCTTACCATTTACATGGCCTTGCACCATGTGTCCGCCAAGCCTTGTATTAAGGCTTACAGCACGTTCAAGATTTACTTTCTGGTTTGTTTTAAATTTTCCAATTGTTGTCTTTTGCAAAGTCTCTCCAACGGCGTCTACCCAAAAACCACTGTCTGTTATTTTTGTAGCTGTAAGACATACGCCATTAACCGCAACCGAATCATCAACACTAAGATCATCTAAAATATCTTTAGCCCCAATCAAAAGGTTTAATCCACCTTTGATCGGATTAATCTTTTTAATATTTCCTAATTCTTCTATAAGTCCTGTAAACATTTTATAATTTACTAATTTTTTATCGCTGAAATATAAATTTTTTAAACTTTTTTTCGGAGGATTAGATAATTGTCTTCACCAAGTATTCCACTTTCGTAAATGCTTAGCTCAAAATCATTTTTTAGTTGGATTGAAGACGTTCCGGATTTGAAAAAAACAGGTGCCTGCAAAATGATTATTTCATCAAATAATTGTTGAGATACAAATTGAGAAAAGATATTTTGACCACCTTCGACCAGCAAACTATTAATGCCTTCATTTCCCAATTGTCTCAAAACATCTTTTATGCTGATTCTCCTATGGTTATCTTCTTCACATTCAAACAATCTTACGTTTGCTTTCTGCAACCAATTTGATTTGGAACCTTCACTGGACGGATTATGAAAAATCCATGTTGTCCCCGCTTCAAATGTTTTTGCTTCAGGATCAGACGACAGCTTTCCATCAATAACAATTTTTACAGGATCTTTTCCATCAACATGTCGAACATTTAACTGAGGATTGTCCGATCTTACGGTCCCTGCTCCAATTAAAACAGCATCAAATTCTGCACGTAATTTATGAACAAATTTCCCTGATTCTGCTCCGGTAATCCAGGTTTGTGCGCCTTTATTTTTGCTAATCATGCCATTAAGCGTTTGTGCAATTTTTAAAGTTACCCATGGTTTACTCTCAAGAATATGTTTAAAGAAAAATCGGTTTAATTCCTGCCCTTCATTTTTCAAAATATTTTCAACAACCTCAATTCCTGCATCACGCATTTGTTTTATCGACTTACCTGAAACATTTGGATTCGGATCAGAATTGGATAAAACTACTCGTTTTATACCGGAATTTATAACCAGAGGCAAACAGGGCGGGGTTTTCTTATTTGTATGGCAACAGGGTTCCAGGTTGCAAAAGAGAGTTGCGCCGACTAATGATTCTTTAGCTGTTTTAATGGCCATCGCCTCAGCATGGAGACCACCAAAATGAGCGTGAAAGCCTTCTGAAATAATTCTTCCATCTTTAACAATCACCGCCCCTACTAAAGGATTTGGGCTGACTTTACTACGGCCATTTTTTGCCAATTCAAAACAGCGTTGAATATATTGGTTATACTTGTCCATTTTCATCAGAGGCATTTTTTAAAAGATTATTTGGTTCTTTTCGACTAACAATCTCTTTTAAATTGTCTCTTTCTACACCAAAAACGATTGAAAGAAAATTACTAAGCAAAAAACCTGTAACACCCCAAATAACATCCCCGTTATAATTATAATAGTGGATATTCCAGTCATATCCATGGCGGGAAATCTTTTGGACCCTGAAGATATCATCATTTAAAAGATGTAAAAGCGGTACTTCAATAAGACGATCAATTTCATCTATGCTTATGCTATAGTTGTAGGGATATGGATAGTATCCTACAAAAGGTGAAACAAGAAAATCCGTATTGGTAAGAAAAACATCTGTTTGGCCAAGCACATCAATATCATTGTTTTTAATCCCAACTTCCTCATCTGTTTCACGAAGAGCCGTAAAAAGTAAGTCTTTATCCGTATCATCTTTTCGGCCACCGGGAAATGATATTTGGCCTTTGTGCGTAGCTACCTTTGTAGTGCGTTTTGTGAATAAAATATGGGCCTGATTGTCTTTGAAGAAAAGCGGGATTAATACTGCAGCCGGGTTAGAAGGTCCTTCTTTATAAATAAATGATTTTTGCTTGCGGTTGGAAAGTACTTTTTTGATATGGTCATAAAGCTTATCAGAAGATGAACACAATTCAGCCCAATCTTTCCGGATATTTTTTGTGTTAGCTGAATTCTTCATCTTTTATTTCATAATCTTCTAATTTATTATAAAGCGAACGCCGGGAAATCCCAAGCATTTCGGCTGCTTTTAGCTTGTTTCCTTTTGCCATCAATAATGTTTTGATAATTGACTTACGTTCTATTTCCGGAAGAGGTGTTCCAGCCGGAAAACGAATTTCCTGCCCAGGTAAAACACCTTTTCGAACTGATTCAGGCAAATCCTTTTTATGAATAACATCTTTGGCGGATATCATCGAACGTAACAGAATATTTCGTAGCTCGCGCACGTTTCCAGGCCAGGAATATTTTTTCAGGATATCTGTTGCTTCTTCATCAATGGAATTAACTGTTTTTCCATATTCCCTGTTAAATTTTTCAAGAAAATAATTGTTGATTAATGGTATATCTTCGTTGCGTTCCCTTAAGGGTGGCAGCTCAATGTTATATACATTCAGGCGGTAATATAAATCTTCACGGAATTTTCCTGCGGCGATCATATCTTCCATATTTTCGTTTGTTGCCGCAACAATCCGAACATTGATATCGATCTCTCGTGCGCCACCAACCCGATCAATTTTATGGTTTTCCAAAACTCTTAATAATGAGATTTGAACCTGCTCGCTCATAGAACTGATCTCATCCAAAAATAAAGTGCCACCGTCTGCCTCTTCAAACTTCCCTTTTTTATTATCGATAGCACCGGTAAATGCACCTTTAACATGTCCAAACAGTTCTGAGCTGATCAGGTCTTTTGGGATTGCACCGGTGTTAACTGCGATAAAAGGTTCATTTTTTCGGGATGAAGCCTTGTGAATCGCCCGGGCCACCAACTCTTTCCCAGTACCGCTTTCTCCGTAAACCAAAACTGGAACATCGATATTGGCGATTTCATTTATTTTCTTAACAACATTTTTTATAGGGCGTGATTTACCAATTATTTCGCCAAAATGTACAAACCTTTCCGGGACAGCTATTTCTTTTTCAATTGCAGGTGTTTGTAATAAACGATCAATAATTTGTTTTAATTTAACCGGATCGACAGGCTTAGGAATATAATCAATCGCACCAAGATGAATTGCCTCTACCGCATGCTCTATTGAGCTAAAGCCGGTAATCATGATAACTTTCTGTAATGGATCGTAATCATTGATCATTTTCAACAGTTCCATGCCGTCAATATCCTGCATCTTAAAATCTGTAATTACCAAATCATAATGGTTTTTATAGATTAGCTCCATTGCAGGCTTGGCACCATCAGCCTGATCAACAGTAAATTTGTGAGCCTGAAGAAGAAGGACTAATCCTTCGCGGTGGTTTTGGTCATCATCAATAACAAGTAATCGTGGGGTCATATTTCTCTAAACAAATTAAACATTTTTATTATTTCGGACTGTTTTGGTGAATCTAAAAAAAGACGGGCTAAAATTAAAATAAATCGGCACTTAAGTAATTGTTTGCGGACACAACTGGGCCAGGTTATCAACTATTTATTTTAAAGTAAAAAATAGTTATGTTTGCCTTACTTTTTAACGAATTGAAAAATATACAATGGCCATTAACCTTTCTGCAGAACAAAAAACCCGGGGGATTGGGGCAGAACAGGAAGAAGTTCTGACCTTTTACAAACGGCTTTTTAACTACAAGTTTTTATATATTTTTCCACCGGTAAAACAAAACACCATTAAACCTCTTGTTGCTATCGGCCGCGAAGAAAATCTCTCTTTTTATAATGCAAGAGATATCGATTGGTTAAATTTTTATCATAAAGTTTTAACTGTAGAAACACTAAACGGAGAGAGCTCTATTGATCAGTTTTTTGAGCACTACGAAATTGACCGGCTGTTTCCAATTCGCTTAAACGATGAGTGTTTTGGTTTTTTGGCGCTTGGTTCTCATGGCCGCCAAAGCAATCATTTAGAAAACCAAATTGCCCAGCTTATTATTCGCTATCTGGCCTCGCTTTGGCATAACCATGCTCTGCTTAATGATATAGAAGATTCTTCAAAAAAAACTGAACAACTTTTAGCAGAAATATCAACACTTCTTGAAGTAACACAAGCCATTGAATCCGGCGGAAATATCCAGAACCTGCTGGAAATGATTATGCAAAAATGCATGAATGTAATGATGGTTGAAGCTGTTTCGCTAATGCTGTTAACAAAGGATAAAAAGGAGTTGGAATTTAGAGTAGCTTTGGGGCCAAAAGGCAAGGACGTTAAACCGTACAAGCTAAAACTTGGGCAAGGAATTGCCGGTACCGTTGCCCTTTCCGGGAAGCCGCTGCTAATCCCAAACGCATATAATGACGACCGTTTCGATCCGGCTTTTGACAGACGAAGCGGATTTAAGACTGAAAGTATATTATGCGTTCCTCTAATTTACCATAATTCCGTTTTGGGTGTTGTTCAGGCCTTAAACCGTTTTGATGGAAAACCATTTGCTGAACATGACCTGAGTACATTCAAAATATTTTCCACACAGGCTGCATTGGCCATAGAAAACACACGGCTGCTGCATGAAGCTATAGAAAATGAAAAACTAAAAAGCCAAATTGCAATTGCTTCCGAAATTCAACATTTAATTGTCCCGGAAATACTGCCGGAAATTCCGGGATTGGAAATGAGTGGATGCTATATTCCAAGCCAGGGAGTAGGCGGTGATTTTTATGCTGTTCAAAATGTAAACGAACATGAAACCATTTTTTGTATTGCCGATGTATCCGGAAAAAGTGTCCCGGGTGCACTGCTTGTCTCAACATTGCATGCTACTTTGCGTGCCTATTTGGAGTTTACTACAGACTTGCAGGTAATCATGAAAAAACTTAATGAGTTGATTATTAAGCTTTCTACGGCAGACCGCTTTATTACCTTATTTATTTCAAAGTTTAACTCAAAAACTTCAAAGTTAGATTATATAAGTGCCGGACATAATCCTCAGTATTTATTGCGGGAACCTTTTAAAATAAGCAAACTATCTTCTACCGGAGTATGTGTTGGTTTAATCCCATTTGACTACAAAATAAAAAGTGTAGATTTAAAAAAGAACGATATGGTACTTCTTTATACAGATGGTATTGTTGAAGCTAGGGACAAAAATAAAGAAATATTTGGTGAAGAACGTCTTGGAAAAGTTTTATTTGAAAACTTAAAAAGGCCATGCGATTTTATCCAAAAACAAATAATCCGTGCCGTAGAAACTTTTAGCCCGGATGCCCACCAACAGGACGACTTAACACTTCTTGTAATACGCAAAACTGACTAACTTTAAACCTTCTCAAAAACAGGAATCCTATAAGCCATTGATTTATAAAGAATTGTACTAAACGGGCGACAATAAATTTTGTATGTCTTAAACTGTTTATATTATGCCTTTAAACAACAATACATTAACGAATAAAAAAAGTAGCCTCTCACTCTTTTTTAAACGTTTTCTTGCAATCTTTACCCCTTTGTTTATCATCGTATTTATGATTCTCGCCAGTATTTATTATTCATTGGTAAAATCATTAATAGATGAAATCTACGATCAGGAATTTTTGGCTGTTTCTCTTCAAAAAAAACAAATTAAGATGGAAACCTCATCGCTCATATCGCATATTCATTTTCTTTCGCAAGAACAACATTTGGGTCTTTTAATAAAAGATGGGCAGATAAATTCACAAATTAGAAAAGAAATAACTAACAGGTTTTTAAATTTCTCACAAACCAGCACTTTTTATGATCAAATTCGCTTTATTCAAAACAGTGGAAGAGAAATAATTCGAATAGATTTTAAAAATGGCCGGTCTGAAGTTGTCGATGATAATAGTTTACAAAATAAAAAATCCAGATATTATTTTAAAGCAGTATCCGGTTTACAAAAAAACCAAATATTTGTATCTCAATTAGATCTGAAAATAGAGAACGGCAAAGTTGAACGGCCATATAAACCAATGGTCCGCTTAGGAATGCCGGTTTTTGGAGATGAAAACCAGCGGATTGGAATGGTTGTAGTTAATTATCTTGCAAACCGCTTTTTAACTGTACTTACTGAAACAAGCCAGATTAACCCCGGTGAGATCATGCTGCTTAACGGAAAATCTTACTGGCTAAAAAGCAAAAACCCTGATGACGAATGGGGGTTTATGTTTGAAGATAAAAAAAACAGAACATTCGCAAATAAATTCCCAAATGAATGGAAGGAGATTTCTGAGAAACAGGAAGATCAATTTGAAACAGATAATGGCCTTTTTACATTTTACACCATAAATCCCTTTTTTCTGAAAAATGAAAAACAGCTTGTCCAAATTATGAACCCCGGTGACAAATACTGGAAAATTCTATCCCATGTTCCAATGAATTATATCCGGTCAGAAAAAATATCTTTGCTATATTCATTTTTGCCTGTATTTTTTTTGTTAGTCTTTTTACTCATTTTAGGAACCCTGATAATCACCAACATTTCTATCCAAAAATCCAAAAAAGACTGGGAACTGGAAACAGCAAATCAACAGCTTGAGAACAAAGTTTCTGAAAGAACAAAACAGCTTTCAGAGATAAACAAAGACCTGGCAAAAGAAATAGTTAAACATAAAAAAACAGAAAAGAAATTACAGAAAAAGACAAATGAGCTGGAACGGTCTAATAAAGAATTGGAAGAGTTTGCCTATATTGCCTCGCATGACCTTCAGGAGCCTTTAAGAAAAATAAGCAGCTTTTCAAAGCTATTAGAAAAACGAAGTATTGAAAGCCTTGATGAAGAAGGCCAAAAATACTTAGAATTTATTACCAGCTCTGTTGCACGCATGAGAACGCTTATTAGTGAACTGCTAAAATATTCAAAGGTTAGCAGCTCGAAAATTAATTTTGATTCTGTTGATCTAAATGATGTAATAAAGGCTGTTTTAGATGACCTTGGCATGGTTATTAAAGAGTCAAATACACAAATCAACTTTAATAATTTACCGGAAATAAAAGCCGACAAGACACAAATGATCCAATTAATGGGAAATCTGGTTAGTAATGCAATTAAATATTATGAACCCGGACGAAATGGCGGGCCAAAAATTAGTATAAATGCTAAGGAGGAGCCAAACCAATGGCTTGTTTCAGTTCAGGATAATGGCATTGGAATTGACCAATCTCATTATGAAAAAATATTTGTTATTTTCCAACGTCTGCATGGCAGAAATGATTTTTCCGGGACAGGGATTGGGCTTGGAGTTTGCAAAAAAATTGTTGAGCGTCATGGAGGTAAAATCTGGGTGGATTCAGAAAAAGATAAAGGCTCTACTTTTTACTTTACCATAAAAAATTAAAACCTTCTCATTTGTCAAGCGCTTCGTAAAAAATCTTGTCTATTCCAACATTTAAAACTTTTAGCCGATCTATAAACAATTCAACATCCTCGCCGTTAATCAACTTGCCAAACCTTGGGGCAATAACCAGCGGCTTTGGTTCCAGCCATTTTACATTTTCCAAAACTTTTAAAAGTGCAGAATTTGATGAAATATTTTTTTGATGATAAGAGCGCATTCCTTCCCAATCTTTTTCTTTTGCATAAAGATCGTTGGTCTTTTCTGTAGTTGGTTTAGAATCAGAGCTAAACAAACTTCCGCTGAAAAGAACCCTGCTTTCAATATCATAGGTCATAAAAGAACTGGCTGAGCCACAAAAAGGTGTTTCAATAAATTGTAAGTTATGGCCTGAAGCAAGGGTAATAGAAGGTGTTTTTTCAATATCTACTTTTTTCACACTCCTTGGGTGGATTTCATAATGCTTTATGTAATCCCAGTTTTTTGTACTGGTCATACAAATCACACGCTCATTTGCCTGCCGTAACATCCTGCTGTTTAAACTGGCTTCCGGGCTCGAATCCAATGGAATATAAATATTTATTTTGGAAGCACCCCCAAGAGCCTGGTCGATTTTTTCTGAAATCGCATTAAAATATAATGGAGATCCCGGATCAAATAGAGCACATATTTTTTTGGAATCATTTTTAAAAACACGCAGATAGACATTTTGATGAACTGCTTCTTTTTCATCTATATGACCTACCCACCAAACATTTTCCATTAACTTTCCGGCAAACTTTAGGTCTGTTTTTTCAATATTTAGTTGTGGATCAACTTTAATTTTAATATCCAAAGGCCGGACAACAAAAGTTCCCTGGGTCCATTTTCGCATGGCATCAAGGGCAGCCTCATCTTTTAAAGAGTTATAAGAAACCGAAACAATATCACCATGATCCAGATTTACAGTACCAACCTGTCCTTCTCTTTGAAGAATCAGTTCTCCACTAATTTTCTCCCGCAGGCAAAGTTCTATAATTTCTTCAACGGGAACATCTTCAATACGTCCTTTATGCTGGCTGGCCTGCTCGCGCGATTGGGCAACCCGCCTGAACATAGTTTCAATTTTAATCAAAACTTCATCCACATTAAAAGGCTTCATTAAAAAATCGTCGCCACCAACATTAAGCCCTTCTAGCATCTTCTCTTTTTTTGCTGTCAAAAATATAAACGGTACAGATTTGGTTACAGGATTTTCGCGGACTCTTTTACATAAATCGATACCATTTAAGTTTGGCATACTGATATCAGAAATAATCAAATCCGGTACAAAACTTTGCAGCTTATCCATGGCAATAGCACCATCTTGCGCTACAACTGCTTCATAATCTCCTGTTAGTTCCAAAATACGCTGTAAAGCCATCAGGATAGGTTCTTCATCTTCTACAATAAGTACAGTCTTTTTGGAATGCATTTTCTCCTCGTTTATACCTTTGCCGGATGTACTGCTTTCGGATTAGAATACTATTTTTATTAGTAATTTTTATAAAAGAATTTTAAATTTATTTTTAAATATTTGTAATTAAGACGATTAATTCTGCGTTATAAACACTGATCAGAAATTAAAGGTAAAATAATGAGTGACTTTTTAGACAAGCTGAAAAAAAGTGCCGAAGGCAGCTATTCAACAGTTCGTAACAATGCTATTAATTTAAAAGACATTGCCGGTGACTATGGAAAAATCGCTAAATTAAAGTTTGAGCTGCACCAGTTAAAATCTGCCCGTGAAAAAAAAATGGCTTTGCTTGGAGAAACAGTTTTTCCTTATTTGCTTGAAAACAATACAAAAGCTTTAAAAACCCACGATACATTGCAAATGCTGCTTGATGAAATTAAAAATACGGACAATCAGATTGAACTTGTTCAACATGCTATTTCTGATATTTCAAAAAGGGAAAAAGCACCCAAACCACAAGATCATAAAAAAATGCATGCCGAAATTGAGTTGCTGGAACAACAAATTGAAACTCAACTAGAAGAGCTTCATGCAGTAAAAAAAGCCTTAGAAAAATAAAATATCCAACCATTATCATTCGAAGTAGTTGAGTAAAGCGGTTTTTCATTTAAACTACATTACTTAACACCTTGATTTTAAATATCCTTATGTATATTTTCCAATGATCTAACTACATGATGGAGGCTCTAATGCATCACAACCAATTTGATGCTTCTGCTTTAAATGGTGAAAGCCGATTAAAAAGAAACTTTCTTGGGTTTCTTAAAAAGAAAAAAGTTAATGTAAGGCCCGGTGCTTTAACACCCGATGAACTACGCGCAGTAGTTAAAGAAATCGGAAACAATAAAAAAGTAAATATTATTCGCGTTGAATACGACGGGACACCGGAAGACAAACCTGTTTCTGTAAAAATTGTTGACATCCGTGATGACTATTTTACTGGAAAGATTGTTAACCTTGAGCGCAGCATAAAACAAGAAATGGATGAAAAACTTGTTTTTGTAAAAGGCGGTGGCGGCACTATCGATTTTTATTTTAATGATGGCGACATTAGAAGCGTGGAGCAGGATATTGATGAAAGTATCCTTGAGCCTAAAAATCCGGTTGAACTTCTTGAAATTCTGGATGCGCTTGATTTGGACGAAGCAATTCTGCTTAGTTTTTACGACAGGGACAAAGGTGGCGTGATGAACGGTTCCGGTAAACTTGTAGCCAAAGATATTGAAAACAAGACTTTTCAGGTTGAGTTGAACCTGATCAATGATATTGAACTGGATGTACCAAAAACAATAGATCTTGATCTTGAAAAAGACACAGTTTTAGATTTAGAAGTTGTAATCTAAATAATTTATCTTTTTAAATATTCAATGCCTGGTGAAGTTTTTCGCCGGGCATTTTTTGTTTTAAGGGAAAAAATTTATTTGTCACTTTCCAAAACAAGAATAATCCAATCAATAAAAATGTTAACCAAAACAAATTATTAAATTAAAAAGATCCCGTAAGGAGAAAAAAATGCCAGGCAAGCAAGAAATAATTGATCAATTAAAAGAAGTAAATTACCCCGGTTTCAGCAGAGACATCGTTTCTTTTGGTGTAGTTAATGATGTAGTTGTTGAAGACAGCAAAATCTCAGTAATAATAAATTTAAAAAGCCAGGATCCCAAAATTGCCGATAAGGTAAAGCAGGATGTAGAGAGCCATTTAAAAAAGAAAAATGCCTCAGTAGAAGTTGAAGCAAAAGTTTCCCTTCAGCAAGCTGCCCCTGCACCGGGTGGCGCACCTCAAATGTCGCTGCTAAAAGATGTAAAACATAAAGTGGCTGTTGCAAGCGGCAAAGGTGGTGTAGGAAAATCCACAGTAGCTGTAAACCTGGCCGTAGCCCTTGCCAAACAAGGTTTAAAAGTTGGTTTGCTCGATGCAGATATTTATGGACCTAGTATTCCTCTTATGCTTGGCGTTGATGAACAACCTAAATTTGATGGTCAAAAACTTATCCCGATTGAAAAGTATGGCGTTAAGCTTATGTCACTTGGTTTTCTTGTTGATAGCAATGATCCGGTTATCTGGCGCGGTGCTTTGGTAACCAGGGCTTTGCAACAATTAATGACAGATGTTGATTGGGGTGATTTGGATATTATGCTTTTTGATATGCCTCCTGGTACGGGTGATGCCCAACTAACTCTTTCTCAAAGTGTTGCTTTGGACGGTGCAATAATTGTATCAACCCCTCAGGATGTTGCATTGGCTGATGCGGTAAAAGGCGTGCAAATGTTCCGTAAAGTAAATGTGCCTATTCTTGGTGTAATTGAAAACATGAGTTATTTTGTTTGCGCCCATTGCGGCGGTCGTCATGAAATATTTGACCATGGTGGTGTTGAGCGAGAGTGCAAGCGTATTGGCGCTGATTTACTTGGCGAAATTCCACTTGATTCTGAAATCCGTATTGGTGGAGACAAAGGCACACCGGTTGTTTCTGATGAAGCAAATAAACCACAGGCCATAGCTTTTATGGAAGTGGCAAAAAAAGTATCTGAAAAATTGAACAGTAAATAATTTTCAAACCGCCTAAAATAGCTGTCATTCTGAGCGAAGCGAAGCTAAGAGAAGAATCTTATTAACCATGGGATCCTTCTCTTCACTAAGTTTCGATCAGGATGACATCTCATTATAAATATTAACAAACTCTACACTCGATTTCTTTGATAACTTTCTTACCCTCCTGCTGTTTTTATTAAAAAATGTCAACTCCTCAACCGATAGAATTTTTAGTGTTCATTTAACTATCGGTCCCTATTTCATGAAATTTTCCTTGTTAATAGTTTTAGTTTTTCTGCTTAACTCATGCAATGTAACCTCTTTATTTATCAAAAGTGATAGCAAAAAAGATGATCCTCAAAATGATTTAAGGATGACACATCCACAAATCGAAGGTATGGCTTATATTCCCGGCGGATGGTTTAATATGGGATCAAAGAAAAGAAAAAATGAAAAACCGGTACGCAGAGTTTACATTGAAGGTTTATACATGGACAAAACAGAAGTTACCGTTGCCCAATACCGAAAATTTGCAAAAGCTACAAAGCGTAAAGTCCCAAAACAACCAGATTGGAATTTGGATGACCACCCTGTTGTAAATGTTGCCTGGAAAGATGCCATGGCCTATGCAAAGTGGGTTGGCAAGCGTTTACCGACCGAAGCCGAGTGGGAATATGTTGCCCGTGGTGGAAGCGCCAATTACCAATTTGTTTACCAAAACAGCCAGCAGTATGGCAAGAATTATGAAAATATTGCTGATGAATCCATGCGCCGCTATAAATATCATTTTCCGGTTGTAAGTGGTTATGATGATGGTTATGTCTTTACTTCCCCTGTTGGATTGTTTGCCCCCAACAAATTTGGAATCCATGATTTAAATGGCAATGTACTAGAATGGTGTGCTGACTGGTACTCCGATAAGAACCCTAAAGTTGAACAGAAAAATCCGGTTGGCCCAGCAAAAGGCAATTATAAAGTTATCCGTGGTGCTTCCTGGAACCGCAGCGGCAAATATATGAGTGCCTCATACCGTACATTTTATAATGTAAGCGTGCGTTTCGATTTTCTTGGCTTCCGTTGCGCCAAAGATGCTGAAATGCCTATTACTCAGAAATAATTCCTCCTCAAACAAATACCAACTAAAAAGCCCCTCAAAATTTGAGAGGCTAAATATCCGTCCACTGAGCTTGCCGAAGTGGAACAATACATGATCATTTGATCAAAACCATTTTCTTTTGAGATATAAAATCTCCACTAACAATACGATAGATATACATTCCTGTTGCTAGGTTCGTTGCATCAAATGAAACCTGATAACTCCCAGCAGTTTTATGGTCATCAACCAATGTTGTAATTTCCCGCCCTGCAATATCAAAAACTTTAATTTGCACTTTTGAGTCTTTTGGAACCTCATAAGAAATTGTGGTCACTGGATTAAAAGGATTGGGAAAGTTTTGTGAAAGCTTATATGTAAGCGGCAGGCTGATTCCATCTACCTGAAGTTGCTGATATGTTTTCTTGGCCAGCGATTCTTCGCTGTTGTGACCATTTCCCAGATAATATTCTGCCATACCTTCAACATCGGTAATGAGCCTTAGATAATAATCACCTGTCGTCAAGCCGGAACAGTCCAGTTGGTAATCGATGGCTATGTAATTATCGACATTATCTTTATTATATACAACCTGGTCGATAACGCCGGAAACTGTATTGTTTGATGCATGAACCAGTTCAACCCGAAAGCGAACTTCATCATTTTCTGAAAGTAGCGAATCGGCCAGATCTTTGTTGGATACATAATATGTATGGCTAAAAAACAATAGTGATTCAGCTGTTAAAGGCATATCGTTTGTGCGGGTAACCGAATTTAAGATTTCCCGGGTGGCCACAGAATTGGTATCAGAAAATTCTACAAACTCAATATTTTGCCCATCTAAAAGTACATCGCCAATGTTAAAAACAAATTCCAAATCGCCTTTTGTGACAACGCCCTGCCTACTGGCCGGATTGGCAGCAACAACTGCGCTTTTGCTTATCCCGCCACTTCCATAGTCTGTTTCCGTTTTTTGCAGTTTATAGGGCAGTCCGCCATTACTTTTAAAAGTCATTGATTTTATTTCATCAATATCGGCTCCATTGGAGACCTGTGCATACATTCCGGCCGGAACGTGGTAGTCCGTTGTATAACTTCCTGTTGGCGTCCTTTTTATATAGCGGCTGGAACTATTATCGTTTTGGTTAAAAACAACCACGGAATATCCGTCACCGCTGGCATTAATATTGGCAGTGCCCACATCGTCCCCGGTTTGGTAAAAGCTGCCCCAGGAGTTTTGGCCCCGTACACGCATAACTGTTTTATAGATATAACTCACCACAGATGTCTTCTCAAAAACCGGCACATCTGGTTCTTTGCCTTGCCAGGTCAGCGCCGCTTTGTACTCATCTGTCGCCACAATTGAGGGATACAGGTTATAACTGAAACCACTGCCACTGGAGACCGTTGTATAATTTTTCCAGATAACCGGATTGTTGGCCTTTGTATAATATAATTGATACTTAATGGCATCGGAATGCTGCCAGGCCATATGGATGTAGGAATAAAAATAAGGATATTTAAATGCGGAAAGCGTAAGGTTTTTGCTGCTACCGCTTGTGTTTTGTACAGAAGCATTTTGCAGGCGCCAGGCACCGGTTTCCCTATTTTGCACCGAGTATTTGTAGCCGGAGGTTGCAGATGGTTTCCAGGCCACGAAGACATCATCATCGGTAACGGCAACAACAGGTTTTGCATTTTCTCCATAAGCAGCATTATAAGTGGCAACATAAAAGTAATCAGAGCTGCCGGATTGCGTGTCATACTTTATTAAATAGATATCCGGGTCATACACACTGTTATAAACAAGCTCATAAACCAGGTAAAGGGTGTTTCCGTAATAATCCAACGAGGGGTTATGGGAATTCTCCCAGTTGGTAAACGGGAATATTTCGTCTTTGGTCCAGTTGGCGCTAAAATCTGCTGATGCGCTTTGCGCGTGATACACAACAGGATAAGTGTTTTCATTTTGAATATCATAATAATCACTTACATACACGGTATGGTAGATTCCATCATCGGTTTGTACAATTTTACGTTGGCTATTACTTGCATAAGCCGATGTGAGGTTACTGCGCAACCGCCCTTTGTAGTATGCGGTTACTGTTGCGTTGGGTTGGTAAAAAACAACGGCTGTTTCATTATTTTGCCAGTTTTGTAACGACGCGCCGGATTTGCCCCAACCATAGAAATCCCAAGTAGTGCCGTTTATAGTTTGGGCTGGGGCTTTGAGAGAATAATAGGTAGGAGATAGAGTATAGTCTTCTCCTAAAAACAAACCATCGTACCAGCTATAAGAACCAGAACCCGGAGTAAAAGGAGCTGTATAGCTTTTGAACTGGCTTAATTGCCGGCCATCTGTTTCAACAAACCAAGGATCTTTTAGCTGCACTTCGCCGACATCTATTGCCCCGGTTTCCAGTAGTTTAGTGCTTATGCTAAAGGAACCAGTATTGGTTGCTTTAAAATTAGCA
This sequence comes from Calditrichota bacterium, assembly GCA_013112635.1. NCBI lineage: Bacteria > Pseudomonadati > Calditrichota > Calditrichota bacterium. The sequence continues at coordinate 461,226 of JABFGF010000004.1, forward strand.
TTACGGTTATCAACATCAACAACTACAAAAAGATTATTATCATCCATTTTAAACTTGCTTGTATTATCATCCCACTCATGATGTTTAATTTTTTCGGTATTATAAACTGCCTTTTCAATCTCGGTTCGCCCGGTGTGTTTAATTTCCTTAATAATCAGTGTTTCATCACCGGAATCCAAAAAATCATGCTCTCCTTTTAAACTAACTTTATTACCAATATTGACACCATTATAACGGTTATATAAACGTATTTTACCAATACCCGGATGTTTAGCCACATATTTTGTGCCAAAATTAGCTAAGGCCGGTTTTTCCGTATCGCTGCCATCGGGCAGGATAAGCCCTCCATAACTTATATGGCGGTTCATTTCAGGTGTGCTTGGACTACCACCGTCCTCACTATTTGTTAAAGTGTGGTAAAAAAATCCTTTAGCACCGTTATCGATACTATACTGAATAGAATTTTCAATATACTGGGTTTGGCGTTGATGAGAAAAATGCATAATGTCATCATCAACAGTATATGGCTCCGGTAGTTCAGCAGCTGTTTTAGCCGGGTAACTGGTTTCGGTAATCCAAACATCTTTATTCTCCATCCCAAGGCCTTTAAGCATTCTTCGTACTGCCCATACGTATTCACCCACAGCAAAATCAAGTACCGGGTAGGCAAAAAGTTGGTTGGGATAAAAATTCGCACCAATAATATCGCAATCTGCCCCCCAACGCTCAAGACGATCTGCAAAATCAAACATATGAAAATCATGTATTATTTTTGAACGTGGATCTTCTGTTTGTACTGAAGCCACGAGTGTATTCCATACATCATCCTGAAACCCACCAGGTTGGTCATCACGCCACAGGTTGCCTTTGCGCCACCATTTAAATGCTTCTGTAAAGCGGGCAGCATTCAATTCATTTTCAATTTGCCAAACACCTATACGATTGGCATACTTACGGATTATTGCCCGTGAACTAAGTTCCAAATTATAGAGATAATCACTGGCAGATACAGCGATGTAATGATTACCTTCAGAATCAAAAGAACCACTATTGTCGGGTGATATACTTGCACTTGGTAAAGTGGGTGTTCCCGGCGGACGGGTATCGTGCCCAACTCCAACAGCCATATGTACAATAATATCCTTTTCATATGCTTTATCGAGGATATAGTCCAGTATATGCCATTCAGCAGCACCATTATTTATAATGGCATCGATATCAGCATCAGTTATATTCGCCGGATTTTGTCCAAGTACAACTTCCGATGAGCTTTGTATAGCATCCCAGCGGGCTTCAACCCTACATCCAGTAAGTCCTCGTTGCTGCATTTTATTAAAAGCTGCGTCAATTCTTTGATAAGGAGTCCATGTTGTATGCCAGTTAAAGGCGCTATCTTGTAAATGATAGCGTAAAAAAGCAATACCACCAATATCCAATTTGCCACCTGCAGGAACCGTATTTGGTGTTATATTTTTGTATTGCCCAACGTCACCTTCATGAAAATTTACTTCTACAATAAGTCCACCATCAACTGCTAATATCCCATTTAAAGGAAAACTTTGTTCTAATGCATCAATCTCTGCTTGATCAATTGAAACATCACTCAAGTCAGCAAACTTTAGTAATTCTTTATCTTCTTGAATTAATGCTGGTGAAATACCATCTTCAATTATATCCTCCAAGTCTAATAAGTTGACGGCAAAGTCGACACCCGCACAATATGCAACTTGGAAAATATTTAAGGAGTTTTTTTCATATGTATTAAAAGTGACATCATCGGCAATAGGATCTTCTGGTGTAAAAGAAACATAGATACCGAGTTCATTTGAGTAAATGTTCAGTAAATATTCGATTGTAAGATCAAACTCAATCCTTGTAACACACTCACCATTGAAAATTGATCTCGTTTTAATATTATTTAGAAAGACTTTAAGTTTCGCTTTACCTAAAATATCATCAAAACTGTATGATAGTGTTAAATCAGGCATATTTGTTACTGAATTGTTTTTTAAACGGTGATCAGCATCCCCGAGACCTGTTACAATATCAGCTTTTATTGTTTCTTTATTTTCTTCATAATACTCATTTAGTTTTTTTGTAAAAATATCTTCTACTTGATAAGAATGTCCATTTAGTTTAATTATCATCAAATCTTGAGCAATAAGCTGAGCAAACAATAATATGCTAAAGCATATTATTTGTATTATCGATTTCATTGTTTTTTTCTCCTATTGTCTTTTACCTGTTAAAATAAGGGCATCATCGCTGCCCGGGTTAAAACCAACTATAAACACACTGTTTCCGACCTGTTGAACACTATTATAAAAACCTTCAATATACCTGTCCGGGAAATAGCTTTTAAAAGTACTGCCATTGTAATGAAGAACAAGATCTCTAAAACCAACTGCAAAAAAGTCATTATATTCATTACCATGGAAAGCTTGAATTGAGCCTTGGTCTTCAGTATGTGGACTCAAATAACTTAAAAAATTCATTCTGTTATGCCGTACAATTTTAGAACTGTCAGTACCTGCCAATGCAAAATAAATACTATCCTTTAAAGCCCATACTGCCGTTGGAACAGTATGATCCCAATCAGGCTGGTAAATATTATTATCCTTATCAAACAAAGTCTCCCATTCAGTTCCATTACATTTAAGAATAATACCATGACGATCTGTTGATAAATCATATGCGCCAGCCCATACTTCAACTTGCCCAGTTTCTTCATCTACCCTACCCCAAATATCCTGGAAATCCATGGTTGTGCCACTGTTCATCTTTGTCCAGCTGGAGCCATTGTATTTTAGAATAAGGCCTTTTGTACCAACCGCGTATATTTCATTTTCCGATGCGGCCCACAGGTGTTCAACACTTTCGTAATTCTCCAGGTTAGGCCTATGGATTAGTGATGCTATATTTCCATCAAAATGGAAGATACTGCCCCCCCCAAGCCAAATATTATCATCAGAAAAATACCAAATAGCCCTTAATGGATTCATTACAGTTATGAACCCATCTGAGTTGTATTTAAATTGCTTTAAATTCCATTTTAAACCATCCCAATGGGCTGCATTATAAAGTACATTTAGACCAAAGCCGTCTGTACTATCTACATATATTGTCCCAATAGTCCAAACATTATCTTCAGAAATGGCAAACACATCTCTAAATGTGTTCTGCCCGTTTACCGCTTTAAAGGTATCTATCTGCCAGACGAAGTTATGGCTTGTAGTATCAGGTCCGTTTTTAGGTGGTGGGCCTGTGCTTTCGGAGCAGGTGATAATTATTAAAAAAAATACAAATACTAAAAAGTATATTCTCATGGTTTCTCCATGTTGCTCATATTTGTGAGTTTTGTTCTCCTTTTGAGAGAATTGTTTTCCCGTTCATACATCCCTATATTCGCAGACGGGAATAGTGTTGCAAAAGTGTTCCTGTTCAGCCCGGTTTTATGTCATCAGCATAAGCCGGGTTTTTATTTTTTCATAAATTATCTCCTCAATAGTTTATTCTCTTGTTAAATATTTTTTCAGCTCATTTTATTCAATATTTGCACTAACATATTCAGTTTTTTCTAAGAAAGGTAGTTCTGATTATAAAATCGAAAAGAAAGAAAAAGGAGTAAAAAAGTATAATTCTTAAAATGTGGGTTTACAGAGACTGCATCTGTGTAAAAATGAGTGGGCAACTTAAACTCCATTCTTCAAAGTATTAACATTTAACCTTCCCTGGCCAAAATCAAATTCCTAAGAATGTCACTGAGTTCCCCCTCAAAAACTCGCAGGTCTAACAATAATTGTTAGATGCTAATAATATACAAAATAAAAATAGGTTATCAAGACTAAGTAATCTTTTTTCCTTACTATTTTTGAGATGTGATTTTATTATAATAAAAAATTAATTATTTTCCCTCAGTGTTCTCAGCGAACTCTGTGTTAAAATACCAGCTCTCAGAAAACAAAAAGGAAAATATGAAACGCATTCTAATTCTAATTTCAATTCTGCTAAGCACCCATCTCCTTGCACAAAATGATTGGAGCTTCTTAAACACTTCGCGGATTGGTGCAATCCAATTTATTAAAGACCATCCCAAAGCAGATGGCGCAGGTACAATCATTTTTATTATGGATAGCGGCATGGATGTTGGTGTTGCCGGATTAACACATTTACCAAATGGCAACCCCAAAATAATCGATGTGCAGGATTTTAGTAGTGAAGGCGATGTTTACCTGGAACCGGCAGAAATGGGAATCGAAAATGATGAACATTTCCTGGCGACTTTGAGTGGTTATAAATTATTTGGTTATAACCTGTTAAAAGATCAGCCAATCGATTCTGCTTATTTGATTGGTGTGTTAGATGAGCGTGATTTCAAGAATTCAAAAGTAAATGATATTAACGCCAATGGAAAAACCGATGACCGCTTTGGCATCATTCTTTTCCAAAAGAGCGAGGACGATTGGATCGCCTATATTGACCTTGATGCGGATGGCAATATTTCCGATGAAAAACCACAGAAAGATTATTCTGAGAATCAACACATTTTAAAGTTTCGCGGCTTTGATAAAAAGTACGAAGCACTCCCTTTAAATATGGCCTTAAAAATTTATCCCTATGAAGAACGAGTTAATTTCCATTTTGATGGCTCGGGTCATGGAACGCACGTGGCCGGGATTGCTGCCGGCTATAAAATCAATAATATGGAATCGTTGAATGGTATCGCGCCCGGTGCTCAAATAATAAGTTTAAAGATCGGTGATACAAGATTCAGCGGAGCAGGAACTATTACTGGCAGCATGCGTGAAGCCTATGATTTTGTGTCCGATTTCGCTCAGAAATATAATGGCCTTGTTATTGTAAATATGAGCTATGGCATAGGTTCAGTAAGTGCAGGCAGGTCTGATATGGAAGAATATCTCGATGACCTGTTGAGCGAAAACAGAAATATTTTAATTTGTTTAAGCGCAGGAAATAACGGTCCCGGGGTTTCTTCTGTTGGCTTGCCTGCCTCTGCCGGCTCAGCGATAACTGTTGGCGCGCTTAACACTGTGGATAATGCCCGCGATGTTTATGGCGGCAATATTGATTCTGATAAAATATTTATTTTTAGTGCCCGTGGCGGCGAAGTTGGTAAACCGAATGTGATTGCGCCCGGAGCAGCGTCCTCAACAATCCCACCGTTTTCATCCAGGGAAAATAAATGGGGAACAAGTATGGCCTCGCCGCAAGTAGCCGGAGCCGCAGCTTTATTACTATCCGCTGCAAAAAAAGAAAACCCTGCCAAAAAAATTGATGCATACTTCTTAAAAAAAGCGTTATTAAATTCAGCCATCCCATTAAAAGAATATTTACCTGTTGAACAAGGCAATGGTGTTGTAAACATTCCTGCGGCATATGAACTGTTAAAAAAACTGGGCGATAAAAAAGAAAACATCAGCGGGTATGAAATAAGTACTATAAGCCCCATTTTTCAAACTGGAAATGGGCCGGCTGTTTATTGGCGCCAAGGTACATATTTGCCAACAAAGGATGATAAACAAACCATTTATATAAACCCTGTTTTTAACACCAACTTATCAGAAGAAGAAAAAAACAATTTTTATCGGGCGTTCAAACTTTCTACTGATGCCAATTGGCTAAACATTGTTCAAAATAACGTCTATATCAAAGGATCATCGCCAGCCAAAATTCAAATCTATTTTGATGAAAAAAAGCTGCGGAAACCGGGTATCTATTCAGCATTTATTACCGGCCACGAAAAGGGTGGATTATTTAGCTCTTCATCTGCTGAGAATAGAGAGTTTAGGATTATGAGCTCGGTCATTATTCCAAACAGGATTGATACCAATACCAAAACATCGTTTTATAAAAGTAAAATTAAACTTAAACCAGGAGAAATTTCCAGGCAGTTTATATTAATCCCTGCGCAGAGCAGCGCCATGGCCTTAAGGGTTAAAGAGAATAGCCAGAACTATGCTAAGTTAAGAGTTTATGCTTTTAATCAGGATGGTCATAAAATCGGGAATACATTGTTTTGGGATTCAAAAAAATCAGGAGGCATTGTTCATCGGATCAGCACTGAAGATTTAAGCCCCGGGATTTGGGAATTTGTTTTTTATGCCCCCTTCACAAATCCCAAAGAATCTATTTTTGATTTTGAGATCGGTTTTTCCGGAATTGATATTTTACAGAAAAAGATAACCCGGCTTTCGATAAAAAACGGGGAGAATCCATCTGGTGTGTTTAAAGCAACCAATCGTTTTTCAAAAAACCTGAAAACAAAAATTTCCGGCCGTATACAGGGTGTACAGCAAAAGATTAATCTGGAAGAAGAATATGACAGCTATCGTCATTCATTTAATGTTGGGGATTTATTTAAATCTGTTGAGTTTGAAATAGAGATGCCAAAAAGTACGTTTAATAAACTAACAGATTTTACAATCAACATTAAAAACAGTAGTGGCAAAGTTTTAAAAACCAGTGGAATAAAAACAAAAAAAATAAAAATAACTTTTGTACCACCATCTTCGGATAGCTATTTATTGGAACTTATTCCCGGTTTTGCTTTTGAAGGACAGACCTGGGATGCTCATATAAAAAAATCATTTTATTATTTCAGACAACCGTCTGTACATGTTCAGAATATTAATTTCTACCCATACACAGAAAAGAAAGTTTATTTTTCTTTAAATGAACAAATTGATGTAGCGCCCAACGGATTCTATCTTTTTGGAAAAATCTGGATAGACAGTCTCGATAAAAATAAAATGAGAACAACAATCCCGATAGAAATTGAGTCCAGTTTTTATTAATTTAAATGTGGTTGTTATGGTTCGGCAAACTCATCATGACAAAATTAGCTGGTACTAGCACACTTTTTGAAAAAGGATTTTGGTGGAAATAATTTGGCTCAGCGCACTTATTGCCCTTTTTAGTCTGGATCAGAAGCACGCGTTTCAATTGGCGCTTTCACAACCCCTTATATTATGTTCTATATTGGGATTTATTACCGGAGAATTTGAAACAGCCATTTATTTTGGATTGTTTGTTCAACTCATCTGGTTGGGCAATCTTCCTGTTGGAGCTTCAACTACTCCTGAAGGAAATCTGGCATCGGCTGTAGGTTGTTTACTATATATTCAGTTTAATGAAAACTATGCGCAATTTGGTCAGCTTCTTTTACTTTTAGCTTTTCTTTATACGATAATTATCAGTTTTATTGGAGGCCAGGTTGATGTTAAGACCCGGACTTTTAATATTCGTTTATTTGATTTTACAGTAGATAATATCCAAGATGACAAAAAAGCTAATATTGGAAAAATTATCCTGCTTTCCCTATTTATTCAGTACCTGGTCAGTTTTATATTTATTGCCCTTTCAAACTTTTTAGGGATATTTCTACTAAACCAACTATTACCTTTCTTTTCTATTGATTTAGTTCCTTTTTGGCAATATATCGATCTTGCAATAATTGGTATCGGGATTGGAATGGTAATGAGTGTTTATAAAGGCAGGCGTTTGAAAAAGATTATCCTGGCAATTAGTATTTTCAGTTTGATTATTTTTAAGATAATATAAAATGAGGCGATACATAACATATCTAAAGATATTTTTTCGATCTTTTTTTGTTCAAAGTGGCTGGAATTACAAAAGTCTCTTATCAATTGGATTTTGTTTTGCCATGCTACCTTTAGCAAAAAAATTATACGGGAATGATGTAAAAAAATACAACCAGTTTGTAAAAAGACATCTCGGGTTTTTTAATGCGCATCCTTATTTTACATCTTATGCCTTAGGCGCTGTGGCCCGACTTGAAGAAAAAATTGCTCAAAACACCGGTGATGAAGTACAGCTTGAAAAATTTAAGAATGCTTTGATCGGTCCATTGGGAGCCCTTGGAGATCAATTGTTTTGGGCTACAGTAAAGCCGGCAACTTTTACCTTAGGTGTTTTAGGGTTTTTGTTGGTTGAAAATTTTTATATTCGATTGACATTCCTTCTGCTTTTAGGTATTCTTTACAATATGCCGCATCTTTATATTAGAATTTCAGGAATGATGCAGGGCTACAAAGAGGGATTTTTAATCTGTAAATATCTTAAAATTGATAATTTTAAATTTATTAAAACCACATATTCTGTTCTTGGAATCACAGCAATTGGATTGGTGGCCGGGTATATAGGGGCAAGCCGGCTTGGATTTGATCCGTTTGCAATATTTGTATTTATAAGCAGCATTATTATTTCAATTTTTTACAAATCAAAAAAGGCAAAAACCTATGTCTCAATGCTGGTCCCCCTGCTTGTTGCATTAATTATCGGGATAATAAAAAGTAAAATATGATAGAAGAAACATTAAAAATAACAAATAAACACGGATTGCATGCGCGACCTGCAGCTCATTTAGTTAAAATTGCCGGGAAGTTTTCATCAGACGTGAAAATATTCAAAGATGGGCTTGAAGTGAATGCAAAAAGCATTATGGGTGTAATGATGCTTGCTGCTGAACCAGGTAGTGAAGTTTTACTGCATATTGATGGGGATGATGAACAAGATGCTTTTGTAGAAATAAAAGATTTATTTGATAAAAAATTCCATGAAGAATAAAGAGAGCACAAAACAAATAATTATTCGGGGCCTTGCTACTGCCCCCGGAATTGCCGTTGGTCCTGCCTATATTTTTAAACCATTTGCAATAAACATGGCCGAGTTGGATACTGTTGCGGCTTCTGCCAAAGCTGAGTGTGAACATTTTAAAGAAGCCAGGTCTAAAGTATTAGATCAGCTTAACTTTGCCTCAAAACAAAGCTTCGAGTCTTATGGCGATGAATTCTCAGAAATATTTAACAGCCAAATAGCATTTTTAAATGACACATTATTGCTGGAAGAAATACGTACCAAGATTTATGAATCAAATCAATCTGCAGCATATGCTGTAACCACAGTACTTTCTCAAAAAAGCAACCATTTTATCAATCTGGAAAACAGGTATTTCCGAGAGCGTGCTTTTGATATTATTGACCTAAAACAAAAACTTATCCTTGCTCTTTTTGGAATTAAAATTGACTACCAACTCACAACACCTTCAATAATAATATCAGAAAACCTTTCCCCGACAGACACGGTAAATTTTAACCGAAACCTAATTTTAGGATTTCTAACCGATCAGGGAGGGCAAACATCTCACTCTGCCATTCTTGCCCGTGGACTAAAAATCCCATCTGTAGTAAATGGAAAAAATCTATCTAAAGTTATCCGCAATGGCGATGAAATTATTCTTGATGGTTTTAAAGGAACAATTATCATTAACCCGGAAAGCGAAACACGTGGTAAATATCTGGAGCTAAAGGAAAAACATAATCAACAGCAAGCCATTCTCGTTGCAGATAATACAAAAAAGGCAATAACTAAAGACAATGTTGAAATTAGTTTATTAGCTAATATTGAATTGCCTCATGAAGTAACCGAAGTTTCTGAGTTTAATGCGCAAGGCGTAGGGCTTTATAGGACAGAAGCTTTGTTTATGGAAAACAACAGCACCCCATCTGAAGATGAACAGTTTAAAGCTTATAAAAAAATTGTAAAAAGCCTGGGAAGTGATCTTTTTGTAATCCGTACAATTGACCTTGGTGGTGATAAACTAATCGAGGGGTTGACAACCAAATCAGAACTTAATCCTTTTTTAGGTTGGCGTGCCATTCGCTTCTGTCTTGACAATCCGCAGATATTTAAACCACAATTAAGGGCAATATTAAGAGCTTCTGCTTATGGAAACATTCGAATTCTGTTGCCAATGGTCAGTTCAATTAGTGAAATTTTACAAGTAAAAGAATTAATCAATGAAGCACGCCATGAACTGCAAACGTCCGGTTATAAAATCTCACCCAATGTAGATTTGGGAGTAATGATCGAAACACCTTCAGCAGCTATTATGGCATCAACAGTTGGTAAGTATGTTGATTTTCTTAGTATTGGCAGCAATGATCTTACCCAATATACTTTGGCGGTTGACAGAACCAATTCCAAAGTAGCCCATAGTTACAGTTCATTTGATCCAGCCGTAATACGATTAATGCAAATGGCAACAATAGCGGGTATCGAAAATAATATCCCGGTTTCAATTTGTGGAGAGTTTGCCAGTGTTCCATCCGCAGTGCCTGTTTTACTGGGTATGGGTTTACGCAGCCTTAGTGTTACACCTCATTTTATTCCACGAATAAAAAAAATTATTCGCTCGGTTCATATTAATTCTTGTATTAAATTATACGATAAAATTCAAACATTACACCTTGCATCAGAAATTGAAGAGGTTTGTAATGATTTCATCCAGACAAACGTTCCGGAATTATCTTTTTCAAAGGAGGATATTTAAAAATGTTTTCGCATGATAAATCGGGATTTAAAGATTTACTTTTAGATTTTAATAAACAGATTGACCAAGCTGAAAAGATTGCAAAATCAGCTCAAATAAACATTAAGAGTTCTGAGATTCATAATATTTTGTATTTTGGAATGGGTGGCTCTGCAATTTCGGGTGACTTGTTAAATGATATATTAATTAAAGATTTGAATGTCCCGCTTAAAGTCGTCCGTGGATATATTTCTCCAAAATTTTGCTCTAAAAATACACTTGTTATTGTTTCAAGTTATTCCGGAAATACTGAAGAAACAGTAAGCGCAGCAAAAATGGCCTCAGATAGCGGTGCTCAATTTTTAGCCGTTACATCAGGTGGAATTATTGCTGATTTGGCCAAGCAAAACAATTGGAATATTTTAAACTTACCCACCGGGTATCCGCCAAGACAAGCATTAGGTTTCACATTTTTCTCACTTTATCATGTTTTGGGCCAGACTGGCTTAGCTGAGAATTATGAACCTGATTTAAATAATTTAAAAAGGTTTGTACGTGATGAAATTATCAAACATGATACACTAAAACATGATGGTCATGTACTCGCACAAGAACTGGCCAAAACCATTCATCACAAAATTCCTGTAATCTATTCTTCATCCCCATTTTTGAAAACAGTTTCTAAACGTTGGCAAAATCAACTCCACGAAAACTCTAAATCGTTGGCTTTCAGTAATGTAATCCCTGAAATGAATCATAACGAAATTGTTGGTTGGGAAATGGAAAGTGATCTGAAAAAATCGGTTATTGCAGTATTTCTGGAAAATGAAACAGTTCACCCAAGAATAAAAGAACGAATAGAGCTTTCCAAAACAATCATTAAAGAAAGCGGCGCGGAAGTTGTTGATGTCTATGCAAGTGGTGACAGCATTTTAGAAAAAGCATTTTCACTAATCGTTTTAGGTGATTGGGTTAGCTATTACCTTGCTATGTTTAATAAAAAAGATCCACACACAATTAAGAATATTGACTATTTAAAAAATGAGCTCGCTAAAACCTTGTAGATATTTAGAATGAGCCAAAACAATTAGATTTGATTATTTTGAATTATTTTTAGTGAATGTAAAATTGGTATGTAAAACCATTTTTACTATATTCAGCGCTTTTGCTGAAATTGAATAGGAGTTTTTTTACATGTCTGAATTTTTATTTTCTTCAGAATCTGTCACTGAAGGGCATCCCGATAAAGTTGCCGACCAGATATCAGATGCGGTTTTAGATGAAGTATTATCAAAAGATCCGTTTGCCCGTGTAGCTTGTGAAACATTTGTTACTACAGGACTTGCATTGGTTGGCGGGGAAATAACTACCGAATGCTATGTTGACATTCCATCTTTGGTTCGGAGTGTTATAAAAGATATTGGTTATACAAATGCAAAGTATGGTTTTGATTACGAAACTTGTGCGGTTATGACAACAATTGATCAACAATCTCCGGACATTGCCATGGGTGTTGATAAAGCCGGTGCAGGTGATCAGGGAATGATGTTTGGATATGCTGCCACAGAAACCAAAGAATTGATGCCACTGCCAATTGCATTAGCACATAAATTAACTGCGCGCCTTGCTGAAGTCAGAAAAAGTAAAACACTTGATTTTTTGAGACCTGATGGAAAATCACAAGTTGCTGTTCGGTATAAAGATGGCAAACCTGTGGGAGTTGAGAAAGTAGTCATTTCTACCCAGCATGATGAAGATGTAAGCAGCGATGATTTACGCGAAGCCATTATTGAAGAAGTTGTAAAAAAAGTTATCCCACAAGATATGCAAAATGGCAACATCGATTACTTTATAAATCCTACCGGACGTTTTGTAATTGGAGGCCCGCAAGGTGATGCAGGTTTAACAGGCCGCAAAATTATTGTAGATACTTATGGTGGAATGTATAGCCACGGTGGTGGTGCTTTTAGCGGAAAAGATGCTACAAAGGTCGATCGCTCTGCAGCTTACTTTGCCCGGTATGTGGCAAAAAATATTGTTGCAGCAGGTCTTGCAGAAAAATGTGGTCTGCAGGTTGCTTATGCAATTGGCGTTGCAGAACCTGTTTCTCTTATGATCGAAACTTTTGGGACCGGCAAACTTCCAGAAGAAGAACTTGCCAAAAAGGTTTTAAAAATATTTGATTTTACACCTGCGGGAATAATTGAATCATTACAACTGCGCCGTCCTATTTTTAAGCAAACAGCTGCTTATGGTCACTTTGGTCGGGATAATGATGCATTTACCTGGGAAAAAACTGATAAAGTTGATGAATTAAAAAAATAGTGATTTAAGCCGGAATATTAATTCCGGCTTTTTTTTACTGTGAACAGTTCTATTTTCGTTTATACATTATTTGCCAGTTTACCTGCCAGGTTTCCCCACCGTCTTTAGATCCTTCCCAGTTCCAATCAAATTTTTCTTTAGTAATATTATACCAAACCATACGCTGCATAATGGTTTTACCTTTTACTTCCACCGACCGGCTTAGAACCATTTTATCTCCTTCCCATTGTCCTGAAAAATCAAGATAAGCGCCTGAATTATCCACCCAGGTTTGATGCCATTTTTTTGTTCGTGCATTATAAACTGATACACTTTTTCCAATCAACGGAGAAGCAGGTGTTGAATCAAATTGTTCATAAACGACACAACCACCAAGTATTTTGCTTATATTATTTGTGCCGGATGCCATACCGGAAGATTGAGTTGTATCCTTCCAGGATGCGTTCCACTCACCTACCCAAAAATCAAACTGACTGGCTTCCGGTGCCGAGCACGGTTTTTTATTTTGAGCCATCGATGTGTTTAATAAAAGAAATGTAATATTTAAAAACATAAGTATAATTTTCATTTGCAAACTCCTGATGTTTAATGTGGATGACCTATTTATAGTTAGTATCAAATGATACCTTAATGAATTTTGTGTATTTTAAACCAAAATCTAAGGAGGTATCATTATGGATCAAAACCTTACCAAAAGGCTTCATTCCAAGTCTGTTAAAAACGCTATTGTTAATAATATTTCTCATGATTTCAACCTTACACCGATACTGGCTGAAGCTTACTTTAACCAGATTAAAAACTATTTCTTAGAACA